>JABIST010000328.1 GCA_018700215.1 Dehalococcoidia bacterium
CCCAGCAGCTCGCCACGAATCAGCGTCTCTTCCGCCAGCTTCCCGAATTCCTCGTTCACGCTGTCGTTGCCGATCGTCGTAATCCGAACGCCGTCGCTCGCGGCCTCAACCGTCGCCATGATTTCGACAGTCTCGATGCCGTCGCCAACCACCGGCACTAGCGCCGTCCGGCCATCCGCCGTAATCAGCCCTGGCACGCCATCAAGCGTGCTGAAGACCACCGCGATTCGGTCGTTCGTGCGAAGCTGGTCCACCAGCGTCGCAACTGTCGACTCCATCGCCGCTGCGTCCGTGGTCTCAACAACCACAAACTCCTGATTATCGAAGTAACCGTCTTCATTCACCGGTACGCCTTCGGGGAACGTCACTTCCCCGGCCCCGCCCCGCTCCTCAAGCAGCGCGTAACCCGTGCCAGATTCAGTCGTCGCAGACGTCTCACCGTCATCCGTCAAACTCAGATAGTTCGCAGTCGCAAAGAACGACCCGCCGAGGATGGCGACCCAGACCAGCAACGTGACCCATGGATGCCGAGCCGAACTCCCGGCCAGCCTCTCAGTGATATTCAACCCGTTCATAGTGGTGGTTCCCTTCATTCCGTTGTGAACCGATCGTCGCCTCCCCCGCCCCGCCCGGCGTCTCTCGATCGGAGGATTCGACCGCTCACAACTGGGATCCTCCTAAAGAGGGACCGATTTCTGACCGGTGGATTTGGGATCAGAAATCCCCCACAAAATGGGCTCCGTTCAACCCACGTACCCCCGAAGGGTTACGCCCACCACGTCGATAAGTGACACAGATCTCAACTAAGAAGCGCTATCATCCTCACCACGCACCACACCCCGTGGCGCTCGATGAGAGGCGGTCCTCCGATGCCAAACCCAAACTCCAAGACCACCGGCGACTTCGACATCCGAGGCATCAACCACCTCGCACTCGTCTGCAAGGACATGGCCCGCACCGTCGACTTCTATACCAACGTCCTCGGCTTCCCCCTCATCAAAACCCTCGACCTCCCCAACGGCCTCGGCCAGCACTTCTTCTTCGATATCGGTAACGGCGACAGCCTCGCCTTCTTCTGGTTCCCCGGCGCTCCCGAGGCCGCTCCCGGCATCGCCTCGCCCGACACCAACACCTTCTTCGACCCAGCCTCCGAACTCACCACGGCACACGCCTCGATGAACCACGTCGCCTTCGACGTCGCTCCCGAGCAGATGGAGGAGTACCGGGAGCGCCTCGAGCAGAAGGGCGTCCGCGTCACCCCGATCATGAACCACGACGCCTCCCCGTCGCAGGTCAGCATGGAACTCACGGACACCACCTTCGTCCGCTCCATCTACTTCTTCGACCCGGACGGCATTTGCCTCGAATTCGCCGCCTGGACCAAGGTCTTCACCCCCGAGGACGTCGAGCACGCCCCCGCCACCGAGCACGATCGCGACGCCTACCTCGCCGTCGCCGAGGCCTCCCGCGAGGCGCGCATGGCCGACAAGCTCTCCCGCGTCTCCGAACCCGTCTCCGGCGACTAGCAACCTTCCGAGTAGCACTGAGACTCCGGAAACCCCGCGCACGCGGGGTTTCCTCTACCCTCGCCCGCCGCACCAGCGAAAGGTCCCACCATGCCCCGCCTCCGACAGGTCCCCCGCGCCGAAGCCACTCCCGAGGTGCTGGAGATGTACGACCGCCTCTTCCCCGGTCGCGACCCCGTCACAGAGCCCGGCACTGCCACCGGCACCCCCGGCAACTGGTGGACCGTCTTCGCCATCGTCCCGGACATCTTCAGCCACGCCGTCGCCGGTTTCGGCCTCTTCAGCAGCCCGGACCGCAAGCTGGACCCGAAGCACCGCGAACTCGGCCTCACAAGGGCCGGCTTCGCCCGCGGCAGCCAGTTCGTCTTCTCCCAGCACAGCAAAGCCTCCCGCAACGCCGGCCTCACCGATGCCCAGGTCGACGCCCTCCCCGCCTGGCAAACCTCCGATGCCTTCTCAGCCGCCGACCGCGCCGTCCTCGCCTACACCGACGAGATTGTCCTCGCCGATGGCCGCGTCCAGGACGCCACCTTCGATGCGCTCCGCGAGCACCTCTCCGAGGAAGCCGTCCTCGAACTCACCTACGCCGTCGCCAACTACGCGCTCCACGCCACCATCTGCCGCGCCCTCCGCCTCGAGTACGACGACATCGACGAACGCATCGTCGAAGTTCCTGTGCCGGACGCCGATGGCTCCACCTCGCAGGACATCATGGGAGACATCAGCCGCTCCTCCGATTAGGGTCGTTCGATGGCGCAACCCACCTCCGATAACCCCGACAGGCTCCGCGCGCTCCTCGGTGCCGGCACCGTCATGGCGCCCTTCGTCTGGGACGGCGCCCAGGCCCGCTATGCTCAGGCCGCCGGCCATGAGGCTGTCTACATGACCGGCTTCGGCACCGCCGCCGGCCACGGCTTCCCGGACATTGGCCTCATCGGCATGGCCGAGATGCTCGAAAACGCTCGACGAATCGTCGCCGCCGTCGATGTCCCCGTCATCGCTGATGCAGACACCGGCTATGGCAACCCCATCAACGTCGCCCGCACCGTCCGCGCCTACGAGGCCGCCGGCGTCGCCGCCCTCCACATCGAAGACCAGGTCTCACCCAAGCGCTGCGGTTTCATGGATGGCAAGGAAGTCGTCCCGCTCCCCGAGATCGAACAGAAGCTCACCGCCGCCCTCAACGCCCGCGACTCCATCCTCGTCATCGGCCGCACCGATGCCCTCGCCCCCCTCGGCTGGGACGCCGCCATCGAACGCGCCCGCGCCTACCACGCCCTCGGCGTCGACCTCGTTTTCATCGATGGCCTCAAAACCGTCGAGGACATCGAGCGCGCCGCCGAAGCCCTCCCGGACGTCCCCCGACTCCTCAACAGCGAGCTACTCACTACCGACCAGGCGTCCGACCTCGGCTACAACCTCGTCATCCAGCTCGGCACCCTCCGCGCCCTCTTCGCCGCCTTCCGCGACATCTACGGCGAACTCGCCCGCACCGCCCACGTCGACCTAGCCGCCCGCTCCGCCCCCACCATCGACGAAATCGCCACCACCCTCGGCATCGAACACCACCGCGCCATCGAGCAAGCCGTCCTCAACGAGGACCAGCCGCCCGCCTGAGCGATGCTCTCCGCGACGAACTCAGCGCCTAGCCGCAGGGTTCGCGCGTTCCGATAGCGCCGTCGAGCGGCTTGATCTAGTGACTACAATATTCGTGATGGACTCACCGCCGATTCAGTATGCCCACACCTCGGATGACGCCAGCGTCGCCTACTGGGTCATGCGCAACGGGCCCTCTGCCGTCGTGCAACTCCCAAGAGTGATCGGTCATCTCAGCGATGAGTGGAAGCTGCCCGAAATCGCCTCATGGCATCACCGACTCGCCGTCGGTCGAACGTCGGTTGCCTACGACATGCGTGGAGTGGGGCTGTCGGTCGGACCCTTCAACCCGTGGCCTGCCCCCGTGAGAGATCTCCGAGCGGTGCTGGACGCGGCCGGCATACAGCGCGCAGCACTCCTCGGCGACTGGATAGGAGCCTGGACCGCGTTGGCCTTCGCCGCCGCGCACCCAGAACTCGTCTCGCACCTGGTGCTGTGGGGAACCTCCACTCGCGGTGCGGATCTCTGGACTGATGTGGCGACTGCGGTGGCGGAAGTCGCCTTGCTTGACCCCGACCAGGTCGCCCACCACATGTTGCACGCTACTCTGGGTTGGACCCATGGCGACTTCGCTGACCGCTACTTCGACACGGTGGTCTCCGCATCTGATCAGCCGTTTCAGGGCACCGCGCGTCTGGGAAACACCGAGTTGCTAAAGGCGGCCAACTTCGACGAAGTCGCCGCGAGTATCGAGGTCCCCACGCTGGTACTCCACGCCCGTGAGAACCAGATGCTGGCCGAAGGCACCGCCACGAGACTCGCCGCGTCGATCCCGAACGCCCAACTCCAGTTGCTCGATGGCCCGTCGCTCTTCCTCCCCGTCGGCGCCCCCGACCAGGCCCTCGACGCC
>JABIST010000331.1 GCA_018700215.1 Dehalococcoidia bacterium
CCATCGTCCGCCGCCTCGACACCACCTGACCCAAGTCGCGCCTGCCGAGGCACCGGCACTCCCCGCTACCGCTTCCCCCGCTATGCTGCGCGCAGCAAACGAACTGACGATAGGGAGCGGCGATGATCACCTTCAAGCACTACACCGTGGCAGTACACGACCTCGAGCAGGCCGTACCCGACTACGAGGCGCGCTTCGGCATGACCCCCACCGGCGAAAAGGCCTTCAACAACATCGGTAAATTCGACTTCGTCCCGGTCGGCTTCAACGGCCAGACCATGTGCCACCTCATCCAGCCCCGCGAGGAGGAGGACAGCCCCATCGCCAAACTGATGTTGGAGCGCGTCAACCCCTTCAACCCCCACGGCGAAGGCATCTACCTGCTCGCCTACGACTGCGATGACGTGGACGCCTTCTGCGCCCAGGTCGAGGCCAACGGCGGCCGCGTCAACCGCATGCCCGGCGGCGGCAACGCCTGGGTCCACCCCACCGCTTCCAACTTCGTCCTGATGGAGATCTTCCCGAAGAGCTAGAGCCCCTTCCGGGTCGCCCGGAGCTACCCGGCGCGCTGCATCAACGCGATCAGCGCGCCGCTCGGCTCCGTCAGCGTCGCCATCTGCCCGTGCCCGTCCATGTCGCGACTCGACACCAGCGTCGCGCCAGCCGCCGTCGCCGTCGCGATCTGAGCAGCGATGTCATCCACTTCGAACACCGGCACCGCGCTACCGATCGCCGCACCCCCACTCTCCTCCACGCTCGCCACGCCGAAGCTCACGTCGCCCGCGCCGTACTGCACCCACCGATCACCGTCGCGGAACTGCAGCTCCAGGCCCAGCCCATCCGCGTAGAACGCCGCGACGGCATCGATGTCCTCTGCCACCACATACGCCTGGCGTAGTCGTTTCACTGCCATCGTTCAGCTCCCATCGGTCGTCCGCCTCGATCTCAAGCGCGCTCGGACGCGGAGGATACGGCCTTCCGCCCCATCAGGTGCTACGTGGCGCGGTCTTCGCAATCATGATCGTCAGCAGCAGTCCGACGAACGCCGTCACGCTCAGCGCGACAAACCCCGCCGTGAAGCTCCCCGTCCCGTCCTTCACCGCCCCCAGCGCGAACGCGAAGGTGAACGCCCCCACATTCGCCCAGAAGTTGCCGAACCCTGTCGCCAACCCCTCCGCCTTCACGTGCAACAGCTGAATCGGCAGCGCGAAGATCGGCCCGAAGTACACCTGAACGAAACTCGCGTGCACCGCGAACACCACGATTACCAGCGCCGTGCTCGGCACCACCGCCAGCAGCGTCGATGTCACCGTCAGCACCGCCAGACTGCCACCGATGATCACCAGCGGCCGCCCGATCCGATCCGAGAGGTACCCACCCCCGAAGTTGGACAGCGCCGTCATCCCCGCCCCCAGCGCCACAATCGCCCCGGCTGCAGGCAAGCTCAGCCCGTGCTCCTCCACCAGGAATGTCGGCATCCAGAACATGATGCTCATCGAAATCGCCAGCCGCGCGAACTGCACCCCCGCAATCAGCCACATCGTCGGAATCCGGACCAGCTCCCCGAGCCCCGCACTGATCGCCGCCTTCGAGCGCGTCGCCCGGCTGTCGTCCGCGATCGACGCGAACAGCACCGTCGCGATCAGCCCGCTCGCCGCCACCGCGATGAAGATCGCCCGCCACCCGATCCACTGCTCGATCGTCGGCGCCGTCAGGTTGAGCACCATCTGAAAACCGAAGTTCGAAGCCACCGTCATCCCCAGCGCCGTCGAGCGCCGGTTCGGCGGCAGCCACGCCGCAATCAGTACCAACCCCGGCGCGAAGGCCAGCGCCCGAAAGAAGCCGAATACCGCCTGCACCGCCAGTGCCTGCTCGAATGTCTGCGCACCCGCCAGCGCCAGCATCAGCACGCTCGTCCCACCAAACCCCGCCACCAGCACCCGCCGAGGTCCATACCGATCCGACAGGTACCCCGCAGGAATCTGCATCAGCGCATAGACGAACGTCGACCCCGCTGAGAGCGCCCCAGCCTCGCTGAACGTCAGATCCAGATCCGCCCGCAGCAGCGGCAGAAATAGCGCGATCGAACCGAACGTCATCGCCAACAGCCCGCGCGACAGCAGCAGCGACCCCACCCGCATCGAGGTCGTGCGCCGCCCCGATTCCCCGTTCGCCTCCGCTTGAGCCATCGAGCAGAACTAGCACACTCGCCTCCTCTGGTGTACGAATCTCACTCGCACGGGAGGCTCAGACACATGACGAATCGCGCCGCTACCTCGTGACCACCACCGAGGCAGGCTCACTTTCCCCCGCTGCACGCGCACGCGCCGAGTCCCTACCCGGCATCGCCCTCCTCATCGGCCTCACCGCCATCGCGCCCCTCGCCATCGACATGTTCCTCCCCTCCATGCCCACCATGGCCGAGGAGTTCGATGCTCCCGCGTCGACCATCCAGCTCGCCGTCACCCTCTTCCTCCTCGCCTTCGCCGCCTCCCAACTGGTCTACGGCTCGGCCTCGGATCGCTACGGTCGCCGCCCGGTCCTCATCGCCGGTCTACTCCTCTTCATTGCCGGCGGCGTGCTCTCCCTCTTCGCCCAGTCCGCCGAGATGCTGATCCTCGGTCGCATCGTCCAGGGCCTCGGTGGCGGTGCCGGTCCTGCCATCGGCCGCGCCATGGTGCTCGATGTCTTCGGTCGCGAACGCGCCGCCCGCGTCATGGCCTACATGACCATCGCCACCCCGCTCGCCCCCGCCATCGCCCCCATCATCGGCGGCCTCCTCCAGGACGCCTTCAACTGGCAGGCCGTCTTCGTCGTCCTCATCGCCATCGGCGTCTTCCTGCTGGTCGCCTACCGTCTCCTCCTCCCCGAAACCAACGTCCGAAGAGACGCCGGTGCCCTCGGCGCAACCCAGATCTCCCGCAACTACGGTGCGCTCTTCTCCAACCGCTCCTTCGTCGCCTACTCGGTCGCCATCGGCCTCATGTTCGCCGGCCAGCTCGTCTTCATCTCTGGCTCCTCATTCGTCCTCATCGATGAACTCGGCCTCTCCGCCCGCATGTTCGGCTTCAGCTTCGGCTTCGTCGCCGTCGGCATCATGGGCGGCGCCTGGCTCTCCAGCCGCCTCGTCGATCGCTGGCTCGATACCAACGTCGTGCTCCTCGGTGCCGTCGTCGCCGCTACCGCCTCCGCCGTAATGGCCGCCCTCGCCTGGTCCGGCGTCGCCAGTCCCTGGGCCGTGCTGCTCCCCATGTTCTTCACCGCCGGTGGTACCGGCATC
>JABIST010000348.1 GCA_018700215.1 Dehalococcoidia bacterium
GCTGCCGTCGTCGCCCTCCTCCGCGACACCCACCCCCAGCACGAACTCCTCACCCTCACCGCAGGCCGCACCCAGATCCGCGACTACAAAGCAGCCGTCGCAACATTCGAGGCCATGTGCAGCGGCGTCCCCATCATCCACCAGGCCGTCCTCTGGGATGCCCAGCACCTCACCTACGGCGCGCCAGACCTCCTCGTCCGCAGCGACATCCTCCCCCTCCTCATCCCCGATGCCATCACTGCCGAGCAGGCCACAACCCCCGCCCCGGACCTCGGCACCCCCTTCCACTACCTCGTCGTCGACATCAAGTTCTCCACCCTCCACCTCAGCGCGACCGGCGAGCTGACCAACAGCGGCTCCGCCACCGCCTACAAATCGCAGCTCCACATCTACAACCGCGCCCTCGGCAACCTTCAGGGCCACCAGCCACCAGACTCCTTCCTCCTCGGCCGCTCCTGGGAGCAGCGAGTCAGCGGCGACACCCTCCGAGGCTCCTCCTGCCTCGATCGCCTCGCACCCGTCCCCCAGGCCGGCTCCCTCGCCAACAAGATCCCCACCGCCCAGGCCGTCGAAGAGTCCACCGCCTGGCTCCGCCGCGCCCGCACCGAAGGCGCATCGTGGGACATCACCCCCACACCCACCGTCCCCCAGCTCTACCCCAACATGGGCAACGACCAGGACGCCCCGTGGCACGTCGCCAAGAAACAGCTCGCCGAAGCACTCGGTGAACTCACCCTCCTCTGGCAGGTAGGAGCCCGCCGACGCAACCAGGCCCACGAGGCCGGCATCACCGACTGGCGAGATCCCGCTTGCACACCCACAGCCGTCGGCATCACCGGCGCAAAGCAAGCGCCAAAACTAGCTGCCATCCTCCAGGCCAACCGCCAAACCTCTGGCCCCGTCGTCTCCCCCGCCCACATCGAAGCCGCCCGCGCCCAGTGGCACCCCGAACCACCCCTCGAGTTCTACGTCGACTTCGAAACCGTCTCAGACCTCGCCGACACGTTCGCTGACCTCCCCCAACAAGGCGGCCAGACCCTCATCTACATGATCGGCTGCGGCCACATCGAAGACGGCGAATGGAACTTCACCTCCTTCACCGTCGATGCCCTCAGCGAACCCGAAGAAGCCCGCATCATCGACCACTGGTTCGACCACATGGCCGAAGTCCGCTCCCGCCTCACCCCCCATGAATCCAGCGAACCCGGCCCACCCGTCATCCACTGGTCACCGGCCGAAGTCACCACCCTCGATACCGCCCACAACTCCGCCCGCAACCGTCAGCCCGGCCCCGGCTGGCCCAAACTCAACTGGTTCGACTTCTACACCAACGTCGCCCAGGCAGAACCCGTCACCGTCCGCGGCGCCATGGGCTTCGGCCTCAAAGACCTCGCCCGAGCCATGCACACCCACGGCCTCATCCAAACCAACTGGCAAGACGGCCCGGCCGATGGCCTCGGCGCCATGGTCGGCGCCTGGTGGTCCCAGAACAGCGCCATCGAACTCGGCGAACCCCTCTCTCAGGACGCCCTCATGCTAGAAATCGCCCAGTACAACGAAGTCGACTGCAAAGTCATGATGGAAATCGTCCGCTACCTCCGCCAGAATCACTGACCACCGTCGAACCAGGCCCGCACCCACCACCCCCAACACCCAAACCCCGAGCCAACCTGCACCGCACTCACCTAATACTTACTCTCTAATGCGGTATCATCCTCCATTCCCAACTAGGCGCGTGTGCCCCGACGCGCACGAGGCGAACCCGGACCTACCGACATGCTCGCAGTCCTCCGCCACCGCAACCTCGCACTGCTCGTCGCCGCCCAGACCATCAGCTTCACCGGCAGCTTCGTCCTCTTCGTCGGACTGCCGTTCTACGTCTACGAACTCACCGGCTCAGGCCTCGCCACCGGCGCCCTCTTCATGGCCCAGACCATCCCACAGCTCGCCCTCGGCTCCGTCGCCGGCGTCTTCGTCGACCGCTGGGACCGCCGACACATCCGCATGACCGCCGATGTCGTCCGCGTCGTCGTCCTCCTCCCCCTCCTCGCCGTGCCATCTACAGACTGGGTCTGGATCGTCTATGCCGTCGCGCTCACCGAAGCCGCCATCGGCCAGTTCTCAAACCCCGCAACACTCGCCATCATCCCGCGCCTCGTCGCGCCACAGCACCTCGTTCAGGCCAACTCCCTCAACAGCACCACAAGCCACGTAGCCCTACTCGTCGGCTCAGCCCTCGGTGGCACCCTCCTCGCCATCGGCGGCCTCAGCCTCGTCGTCTTCGTCGATGCCGCCACCTTCCTCGCCTCCGCGCTACTCGTCCTCCTCATCCCCGCCGCTCTCGGCAAGCTCGAACCAACCACCGATGCCGCAGCCACCGCCGCTCGACGCTCCGTCTTCTCCGAGCTCACCGAGGGCTTGGCGCTCGTCCGAGCCGACCGACTACTCGTCGCAATCTTCGCCGCGTCCACCCTCGTCGGCATCGCGGACGGAATCATCCTCGCCGGCATCGTCATCTTCGTCCGTGACGTCCTCGATGCAGGATCCGTCGGCTTCGGATGGCTGCTCACGGCACGTGGGCTGGGAGGAGTGCTCGGCGGCCTGATCGTCGCTCAGTTCGGCGTGCGTATCTCGGAACGGCGCCTCATGCCGGCAGCCATCTTCGCCATGGCCCTCATCTTCGCCGGACTCGCGAACATCCACATCCTGCCCGTCGCGATGCTCATGCTGCTGCTCACCGGACCCCCCGCCATGGCCTTCATGGTCAGCGTCCAAACGCTGCTCCAGCGCACCGTCGCTGACGCGTTCCGCGGAAGAGTGTTCGGCGTCTACGCCACGGTCGTTTCGATCGCGTCGCTCACCGGCATGGGGCTCTCCGCTACCACCCTGGACTCCATCGGCCCCGTCGCCATCTTCAACGTCGCCGCCGCCTGCAACCTGCTCGCCACCGCAGCGCTCCTCCTGGCGTTCCGCCGCGCCCCAGCACCCGACCCTGCCCCGGAGGATCGACACCCGGCTGCCACGAACGCGCCCGCGCTCCACACCTCCGAGGTGCTATCCGACCTCGATCGGTAGCTCGTTCCGCCCCGCCCACTCCGCCCACGAACCGTCGTAGTTCCGCGCCTGCTCCCACCCCAGCAGCTCGTACATCGCAAACCAGCTCGCCGCCGCCCGAATCCCCCCACCGCAGTACGGGAACACCGGTTGCGAACCATCGATCCCCGCCGCCAGAAACAGCGACCTCAGCTGATCCACGCCCAGGAACCGACCCTCCCCGTCCACCAGCAGCTCCCAGTTCAAGTGGTACGCCCGAGGCACCCGGCCCTTCCGAGGCGCCTCATGCGCTCCCGTACTCTCCCCCAGCCACTCCGCGTCCGAGCGACAGTCCAGCACCCGCGCCTCCGCGCTCCCCTCGGCCACCGCCAGCACCTCATCCACCATCGAAATGATCGAGCCGTCGCCTTCCCCCACCTCCACGTCGATCGGCTCGCGCATCGTCTCGTCCGTCGTCACCGGCAGCCC
>JABIST010000333.1 GCA_018700215.1 Dehalococcoidia bacterium
ACGCTATCTGCACTCGGGGGAATCGATGCCAGACCGCACGATCTCATCTGGCGCCGCGGTGGTGACATTCACGTCGCAGCGGGTCTCCAAGGGCACGAATGCCCAATCACTCGTTGCCGCGTTGAATCGCGACATGCTGGATGCGGAGGCGCACCTGGCGGCTGACCTTTCCCGCGACGAGTCGGTGTTGACGCTCGTGGATGGTCCGTTGCGCTCACTACGATCACCGGGCCGTCGCGTGGTGGGCTACATCAAGCGAATCCAGCAGTGGTACGTGGGGTCCGCTGAGCGCGACCTGCTGCCCACGCTGCAACCGGGCGAGCGCACGCCGATCTTCCTGATTCCGCCCGGGACCGGCATCGAGGAGCAGCACAACGATGGCCGCTACTCGTGGTTCCTGCCGCTGCGCCGCCTCGGCGTGCCGTACCACCCGCTGGGCGGCGTGATGCGGCCAGAAACCTCGGGCGCGCTGCCGATCGCCGAGGCGATCGCATTGGCCGACGAGACAGCCCGACTCCTGCCCGGACTCTCCTCGATGCCTGGCAAGGATCCGAGGGCGCCACACAACCTGGTGCCGGTTGGTGCGCTGGAGACGGTGCTGACGCATCGCCTCGGGGATCGCCACTGGATCCAGCGGATGCTGACGGCGCACATCGGCCGCGAGGCGCGTGACACGGTGTACGCATGACGACCGGCGATCAGCCCTCCTCGATTTCGGCCAATGGCCACACGCTGGCGGCAAACGAGCCCGCCTCGAACTTCGAGCAGGGCGAGGGGTTCCGGGGCTTTGTGCTCGGCACGGAGCAGGAATCGTCCTCGCCACTGGCGTTCTCGGTGTTCGTCGCGCCGGGGCGATATCTACAGCTCGATGATGTGGTGCACGTACGCACCGCACTGCCGGACGGGCGCGCGATTGATGTCTACGGCGTGGTCGACGAGGTGAACGCGCGGCATGAGGGGGTGCAGCTCACGTCGGACGTGGCGCTGGTGCGCGAGGGCATCCTGCCGGCTGAGCCAGTGGTCTCGGCACACGTGGCGGTGACGCGTGTGGAGCCCGAGGTCTACGTGCCGCCGATGCCCGGTGACGCTGTGCGGCTGGCGGAAGGCGAGGCGCGCGGCCGGGCGCTGTTCTTCGATGCGATGGAGCGACGCTTCCCGTTCGGGCTGGCGCGTGGCGACCTGGTGAACGCAGAGCCGGTGTACGGCAACCTGGACTTCCTCGATGGCCGCAAGGGCGCACACGTCAATATCTCGGGCATCTCGGGCGTTGCGACGAAGACCTCGTACGCCACCTACCTGCTGTACGCGCTGTTCGAGGGCCAGCGGCTCGGCGAACTGACGGCGAATGCGCGGGCGCTGATCTTCAACGTGAAGGGCGAGGACCTGCTCTTCCTCGACCGCCCCAATCGCAAGCTGGACGACGTGCCTACGTTGCGCGAGGAGTACGCGAAGCTGGACTTGCCAGCGGGTCCATTCGGCTCCGTTGGCTTTTACGCTCCGGTTCGTCGCGGCGAGCAGCCGCTACCCGACACGGGCTCCCGCTCCGAGGGTGTGACCGGCTTCTTCTGGACGCTGCGCGAGTTCTGCGAGCAGGGCTACCTGCAGTTCATGTTCGTCAATGCGGACACCGAGCAGACACAGATCGCCAACCTGGTGGACACGGTCTCAACCCACCTACGAATGGAAGTACGCAAGAGCGCTTCCGACAAGATGAGCATCGACGGCGTTGACGTGACGACGTTCGACGAACTGGTCGATGCGATCGAGACGCACCTGGATATCGATCCCGAGTCGACGATGCCCTCGTGGGCCGGGAGTGGTTACGGCCAGGCATCGCTGGGCACGATCCGTGCCTTCATGCGCCGGTTGCAGGCGGCGGCGCGACACCTCGGCCACCTCGTGCGTAGCTACCAATTCGGCGACCCGGCGACGCACCGAATCGAGCGGCGGAAGCAGATCACGGTGGTCGACCTGCACCGGCTGCACGACCGTGCGCAGCGGTTCGTCGTCGGTGTGCTGCTGCACGAGCTACTTGAGGAGCGCGAGGGGATCGGCGCATCCGAGAATGTGCCGCCGGTGTTCGTGGTGGTGGATGAGCTGAACAAGTACGCACCGCGCGAGGGGACGAGTCCGATCAAGGACACGCTGCTGGACATCGCCGAGCGCGGGCGGTCGCTGGGCGTGATCTTGATCGGCGCGCAGCAGACGGCGAGCGAGGTGGAGCAGCGGATCGTCGCCAACTCCTCGTTCCGCATCGTCGGGCGGCTCGACACCGCCGAGGCGCAACGCGCCGAGTACCGCTTCCTGGGCACGACGTGGCGGCAGCGGGCGACGCTGCTGACGCCGGGCTCGATGGTGGTGCAGCAGCCGGAGATTCCGGTGCCGCTGCTTGTACGCTTCCCGCACCCCTCGTGGGCGACGCGCAAGTCCGAGGTGGCGGCGGGCTCACTGGCTGCCGCGCCGGGCGGCTCGCGCGACATCATGGCCCGCTTCGACGACGCACCCCCACTGGACTGAGGCGAGCACGATGCGATTCCTGCACTCGGCGGACTGGCACCTCGGACGGCAGATTCGCGGCAAGAGCCGTGCCGCTGAATTCGAAGCGGTGCTGAGCGAGATCGTGGAGATCGCGGTCGCGGAGCGGGTGGACGTGCTGCTGGTCGCGGGCGACATCTGGGACTCGGCATCGCCATCGCCAGACGCGGACCGGCTGCTGTTCGGCGCGCTACGCGAACTGATCGGGCACGGCATCGAGGCGGTGCTGATCGCCGGTAACCACGACAGCCCTCGGAAGCTCGATGCGATCGGGCGCCTATCCGAGCTGCTCAACGTGCACGCGCAGGCGTTCGTGCGACCGAAGGACGCGGGCGGCATCGTCACCATCGAACGCGGGGGGGAACGTGCCGAGATCGCGGCGATCCCCTGGGTGCCGGACGGCCGCGCGCTGAACGCGATCGAGATCCTCGCCGAGGAGCATGAGGCGCGCGGGATGTACCAGGATTCCGTGGAGGCGATTTACAGCCACATGGTGCAGGGTTACACGCCGGGCGCGATCCACCTGCTGACCGGACACGTATTCGTTGATGGTGCGCTGCTGGCGACAGTGGACGGCTCCGAGCGGCGGTTGCACATCGACCGCGCGTACGGGCTCGATGCGGCGCGACTGCCCTCGACGCCGCAGTACCTGGCGCTGGGCCACATCCACCACCCGCAAGAGCTGCGTGACGCACCGAACGGGGCCGCCGCCTACGCGGGCTCGATTCTTCAGCTCGACTTCGGCGAGATCGGTCAGCAGAAGGTAGTGCGCCTGATCGACGCCGAGCCGGGGCGACCGGTGGAGCAGCGCGCGATCCCGCTGACGCGCGGACGCGCCCTCGTCGAGCTACGCGGCACGCTGGACGAGGTAGTTGCGACGGGCGCCGAGGCAGGCGACGCGTACATCCGCGCGGTGCTCAATGTGACCTCGCCAGAGCCGGGGCTCGCCCAGCGGGTGCGAGATGCGGTACCAGGCGTGGTGGACGTACGGCTGGACTACGACCGCAGCGAGGACGATGGCGGCGACATCGATTTCGCCGATCTGGCACCCGAGGAGCTGTTCGTTCGTTACTTCCAGCGGCAGCATGGCGCGGAACCATCGGTCGAGTTGCTGGCATTGTTCCGCGAGCTCGTGGGTGAGGCGGCCGGTGAGGCCGTGAGCGCCCCATGAAGCCGATCCGCCTTGAACTGAAGGGCTTTACCGCGTTCCGCGAAGAGACCGTGGTGGAGTTTGAAGGCCGCAGCCTGTTCGCAATCACCGGCCCGACCGGGGCCGGCAAGTCCTCGCTGCTGGACGCGATGACTTGGGCGCTCTACGGCGCGGTGCCACGTGTGGGCACGTCGACGCGCCAACTGATCTCGCATGGCGCGAACTCGATGCAGGTGCGATTCGACTTCAGCACACGCGACGGCGTCTATCGCGTGGTGCGCAAGGCACCGGCAAACACGGGCACGCGGCTGGAGAAGCAGCAGGCCGACGGGAGCTGGCGCCACCTGGCCGACCGCTCGCGCGATGTGACGCGGGTGGTGACGGAGCTACTGGGCCTGGACTTCACCACCTTCACCCGCACGGTGCTGCTACCACAGGGTGAATTTGACGCGTTCCTCAAGGGCGAACAGAGCGAGCGGCGGCAGATCTTGACGCGGCTGCTCGGCCTCGGCCTCTACGACGATGCGCGCAGGATCGCGAACGAGCGTGCGAAGCAGAGTCGCGAGCGCGCCTCGACGATCGAGGCGCAGCTCGAACGGCTGCAGCTCGCGTCGCCGGAGCGAATCGCACAGCTCGAGGCGGAACACGCGCAGGTGGAGCAGCAACTCGTGCAGCTTCGGACGCGGCGTGAAGCACTGGGAGAGCTGGGCGACACGGCGCGGACGGCGCGCGACGCGGAGCGAGATGCTCGTGTCGCCTCGGAGGCCGCGGAGGCTGCGGCCAAAGCGGTGATCGAGGCCGAACAGAAACTGGTGACGGCAACGTCGGCGCTCGCGACAGCGCAGGAGCGTTGCGACGCCCTGAGCAAGGAGCGCACCGCGCTGCAGTACGACGCCGACGCGCACCGAGAGTTGGAGCGGCAGGTGCAGCAGCTCCAGCAACGCGCAGCCGCCGAGGCAGAGCTGACTGCTGCTCGGAAGCGCGTCACGGAGGGCGAGGAGGCTCACTCCACCGCCGAACTGGCGCGGACTGCTGCCACAGCCGCCCTGAGCGAAGTGCAGGCGAACGAGGTTGCGGCGAGCCAGGTACGGGATGGCTCGATTGCCAGCCTCGCGATCGCCGTCGCCGGGGCACGAGCAGCGCTGGAGCAGCTTGAGGGAGGCGCGCAGCAGGCGCTCGTCGAGCAGCAGGCTGCAACGAAGGAGCAGCAGCAGCAGGCTGAGCGGGCGCGACGACTCGACGAACTCGGCAAACTGCTCGCGGAGCGACATGCAGCGAAGCAACGGGTGACGACCGAGGTCGATTCGCAGCGACAGGCCCGTACCGCCGTCGTCACGGTCTCGGAGGAGGCGGCGAGCGCGCTGCAGCAGGCTGAGGCGACGCTGCTCGCGAAGCAACGCGAACATGATCAGGCACGGCACGCAGACACAGCGGCGGCACTGCGCGCGGAGCTACAGCCGGGCGACCCGTGCCCGGTCTGCGGCGAGCCGATCACCGTGCTCCCGATGGCGATCGAAACCGGCGATCTGGAAGAGGCCGCCCGGGCGATCGAGGAGGCACAGCGGCACCTCGCGGGGCAGCGCGCCAGCGCGACGCAGGCGGCGGCGGCGCTGGCAGCGGCGGACGCGCGGATCGAAGCCAGCATGCGCGAACTCGAAGGCGCGGTCGCCGCGCTGACAGCACTCGACGAGGATCTGACCGAGGTGGGCGCGGATCGAGAGCGGCTGCCAGCGGTCGCCGAGGCGACACGCAAGCTCGTCACTGCCGCAGAAACGCGGGCGCAACAGGCCGAACGCGACGCGAAGCAGCGCCAGGCGCAGCTCCAAACGTTTCACGTGCAACTCGCCAAGGTCCCGAATGACGTCACCCTCGACATGAACGCGGTGACGTCCAACCCGATGGAGGACACTCGGGCGCTCGAACTCGCAATCGCGGCGTTGCTCGATGCGCGGCGTGCGCACGCAGCGGTGGAGAGCGCAGCGCGAGAAACCTCGGCTGCCGCAACAGCGGCCGAGGCGGAGCAGAAACGGCTCGGTGAACTGGCTCAGGCCGAGGCGCGTGCGGTTGCTGAGGCGGAGCGACGGCTGGCCGAGTTCGGCGTGGCGCCAGAGGGCGAAGCGGCCGATGCGTTGCGCGCGGCGCTGACAACAACCGAAGCGACAGCGAAACGCGCCGAGCTGCTGGACACCCAGATCGCGAATGGACGGCTCGATATCGCCTCGGCGACCGCGACCCGGGAGGCGGCGGAGGCGGAGCGTGAGCGCGTGAAGCAGGTGGTCACCACCTCGAACGCCGCGAGCGAAGCCGCGAAGGTACAGGCAACCGAGGCGCGGGGTGCACTCGCCAGTGAGTGGGCGGCGACGATCGGCGCGGAGGCACCGCCGGACTTCGAGGCCTTGAAGCGGGTGATGATCGCCCACCAGGCGGAACACGATCAGGCGACCGCGCGCGCTGGCTCACTGGCGGAGCAGGTGACGCAGGCGAAACGCGAAACAACTGAGGCCGACCGGATGCGCGGCGAGGTGGTTTCGCACACAGCCAGCGCGAGTCTGCACGCCGAGCTGGGATCGGAGCTGCAGGGCAACCGCTTCATCGGCTACGTGCAGCGGGAGGCGATGCAACTGCTCGCCTCGGACGCCTCGTTCCGGCTGGATCACTTCACGAACGGCCGCTACGAACTGGCTGCCGACGAGAACGAGTTCGTCGTGATCGACCGTCTGAACGGCGACGAACGACGCTCCGTGAAGACGCTCTCCGGTGGCGAGACCTTCCTCGCGAGCCTCGCCCTGGCGCTGTCGCTGTCCGAGCATCTGCCGCAGCTCGCGGGCCTCGGCGGCGCGGTCTCACTGCAGTCGCTGTTCCTCGACGAGGGGTTCGGCGCGCTCGACCCGGAATCACTCGACCTGGCGGTGCAGGGTCTCGAGGCGCTCGCGGGCGGGCAGCGAATGATCGGCGTCATCTCGCACGTCGGCGAGCTGGCGGAACGGCTGCCTGACCAGATCGAAGTCGTGAAGCAGGGCAACTCCAGCGCGATCCGCGCTTAGCCTCGAAGCCCGCTACGCTCCTCGCAACGAAGGGGGTGCGCGATGGCGATGGTTTCGAGGTTGTACCGATTCCCGGTGAAGGGCCTGACCCCGGCATCCGTCGAGCGCGTCTCGCTCCGTGCCGACGGGGCGATCGAGGGCGATCGCGTGCTCGGCTTCCTGCTCGCCGACGCGGGCGAGGAGCAGCGGCCGGGCTGGTGGCCCAAGGCCTCGTTCCTGACGATGCAGAACACGCCGGGTCTCGCCCTCGTCAGCGCCGCCTACGACGACGCAACGCACGTGCTGTCGCTCAGCCATGCAGGTGCTGAATTCGCCTCGGGAGATGTGCAGGTGGACGCTGACCGGCTGCGGCTGGCAGAGGCTCTCGGCAAACTGGCCGCAACCTTCGAGGAAAACCCGTTGGCCGGGCACCTCGAACGGCTGCCGCTGAACCTCGTGGGCGACGGCAGCACGCCGAGGTTCCACGACCGCACCGCACACAACGTGACGCTGATGGGCAGCGCCAGCATCGCCACACTCGAAGCGACGATCGGTGGCGACGTCGATCAGCGGCGGTTCCGAATGAACGTCACGATTGATGGGCTCGATGCGTGGGAGGATCTCTCCTGGATCGGCGGCGCCGTGCGCATCGGCGATCTCGAATTCGACGTCACTGGCCCGATCGTGCGTTGCCTCGCGACGCACGCGAATCCGGAAACAGGCGAGCGGGATCTCGATGTCATGCAAACGCTGACACGCGAGTTCGACCAGGAGCGACCGACGATGGGCGTGCTGGCCGTGCCCCGCACCGCCGGCACAATCGCCCTTGGCGATGAAGTGATCGCGATCTAGTACCGCGACCCAAACGAACCCGTCGGTACAATGTGCAAATGACCGAGGACACTCCCCAGTTCGACCTCGAGGCGATGCAGGCAGGCATGACCGCCGTCGATGCGCTGCCGCGTTCGCGCGATCAGCTGCTGCCGGCGCTGCAGGCGCTGCACGACGAACTGCACTGGCTGCCGCGCGAGGCGATCAGCTACGCCGCCAGCCACATCCGCGTGCCGCTGTCCGAGGTGTACGCGACCGCGACCGCCTACTCTGAGCTGCGGCTCGAGTCGCCAGTACCCGGCCAGTGGCACGTCTGCACCGGCGTCGCCTGTGACCTTGCCGGTGCCGGCGAGCTGATCGAGGCGGCGCCAGACCGCGTCGCGCGAGCCGATTGCCAGTTCCTCTGTGCACTCGCACCGGTGGTGGCGGATGAGCACGAGCAGCTCTACGGCCGCGTCACGGTCGACGAGTTCCGAGAGCGAGTCACCGAGTGACCACTCTGCAACCGCTCGCCCGACTGCGAGAGCGCTACGCGACGCCGCAGCTCCCACGCATCCTGATCCACCGCGGAACCGCCGGAGACGCCGTCGGCGTGTCCGAGTACGGCGATCAGATTCGAGCTGCCCTCGGAGACCGCGCCGGTGCCGTGGCGGACGCTGCCTCGGACGGTGCGAACTGGGCAGCACCATCTGCGACCGTGATGCACGGCACCTTCACACGTCGCTTCGATCGGCTCGACCTGCACGGCATCGACGACGTGATCGCCTGCTTCAACGGCGACTGTGGCGACGAGGCGAACTACGCCGGCACTGGTGGGCGTGGCCTCACCGCACGCCTGGGACGCAACGACGGCACGCTGGGCGATGTGCTCTCGCAGGCCGGCTACAGCGGCCTCGACCGCGCGTTGAGTGTGACGCCCGAGGAGTTGCTCGATCGCCTCGAGAAGGTCGGACTGACCGGTCGCGGCGGCGCGCACTTCCCTGTCGCGATGAAGTGGCGGCTGGCGGCGGCGCACACGAACGAGCCTCGGATGCTCGTCGTCAACGCCGAGGAGGGCGAGCCCGGGGTCTTCAAAGACCGACACATGCTGGAGGGCGACCCGCACCGGCTGATCGAGGGCATCCTGATCGCCAACCACGCCGTCGGCTTCCAAGATGCTTATGTGTACATCAACGGCCAGGCACGCCAGGCACGCGCCGCGTTCGAACGAGCGCTGGCCGACGCGACCGAGGCCGGGATCATCGATGGCAGCGCGTGGGATCGCGACTTTGGTCTCCAGATCCACGTGCGCTCCGGCGCAGGGGGCTACGTCTGCGGCGAGGAATCGGTGATCCTCAACAGCATCGAGGGCGAGCGGCCCGTGCCGCGCTTCAAGCCGCCCTATGCAACAGACGCCGGTCTGTTCAACCGACCAACGGTGATCAACAACGCGGAGACGCTGGCCGCCGTGACGACGATCTTCGAGAACCCGCCACCACCGACCAAGCTGGTCTCGCTCTCCGGCGACGTGCCGCGACCGGGGCTCTACGAGGTGCCGGTGGACGGCGCGACCACCTGGGCGGGAGTGCTCGCGATGGCCGGCGCGAATCCGCAGCAGGTCCAGGCGATCCTGCTCGGCGGGCCGTCGGGCGTGTTCGTTCGACCCGAGCAGTTCGAGGATGCGCTGGAGATGCGCGGGCTCGGGGCAGGCGGAACGGTGGTGCTCGGCCCGGGCGTGGACATCGCCCGGGTCACGCGCGACCTCGCGAGCTACAACCAGCGCGAATCGTGCGGGGAGTGCACGCCGTGTCGCGAGGGCTCGGTACGCCTCGTGCAACTGCTCGCCGACGCAGCCGGCAATCGTGAGCGGATCGGCGATCTGATCGAGGTGCTGACAGAGGGTTCGCTCTGCCAGCTTGGCGGAATGGCGGGGCGGCCGGTGCAATCGGCGCTGGAGCAATTCCCCGCCGCGTTCGAGTCTGACTAGGCGACAACACACAGGAGTCCGGAATGGCGACGACTTCTTCTGGAAATGGCTCTCTGGCTCTCAACGTGATCGAGGCGTTTGTGACCGCCACGGTCGATGGCGTCGAAGTCCGCGTGCCACAGAGCGGCATGCTGCTCGATGCGGTGATCGCGGCGAGCGCGGATCTGCCGCACCTCTGCAAACCCGACGCGCGCGGACCGCTGGGCGCCTGCCGCACCTGCCTCGTTGAGGTGGAAGGTGCGCCGCGATTGGCGGCCGCCTGCCACACGCCGATCACCGATGGCATTGTGATCAACACGCAGTCCGAGCGCGCGAGCCGCGTGCGTCGGGGCGTGCTCGATCTCACGATTGGCATGTCCGATGACGGCCGAGGCGCCGGCCAGGCTGTCGAGCAGGCGCGCGCACACGGCCTCAACGAATCCTCGTACGTCGCGCGCCCACGCGAGCCGCGCGACGAATCGAACATCTTCTTCACGCTGAACATGCCGGACTGCATTCTCTGCGGCCGCTGTGTCGACGCGTGCCAGGACACGCAGCACATCGGCGCGATCGGGATCAACGGCCGCGGCGAGACGGCCCACATCGGTGCCGCGTTCGACTCGCTGTGGGAAGACTCCACCTGCACCTCGTGCGGTCAGTGCGTCTCGCAATGCCCGACGGGTGCGTTGCTCCCGAAGCTCGGCACGGCTGCCAGCGCGAGCCACCGGCTGCCCGACGATGACGAGGTGGTGCACACCACCTGCCCGTACTGCGGCGTCGGCTGCGGCCTGGCCGTGCACAAGTCCAACGGCACGATCACCTGGGTGGACGGCGAGCCGGACAACGCATCGTCGCTCGGCATGACCTGCGTGAAAGGCCGATTCGGCCTCGAGTTCGCGCAATCCGAGGAGCGCCTGACGACGCCGCTGGTTCGTCGCGATGGCGAACTGCAGCCAGCGAGCTGGGACGACGCGCTCGTCCTCGTCGCGCGTCGCTTCGCCGACTCGATCGGTAGCTTCGCCTCGATCGCTTCGGCGAAGGCGACGAACGAGGACGGCTACATCCAGCAGAAGTTCGTGCGCGCGGTGATGGGCACGAACTCGATCGACCACTGCTCGCGGCTCTGCCACGCGCCCTCGGTAGTCGCGCTGCAGGAGCAGGTCGGCTCTGGTGCGACCAGCAACTCCTACGAGGACTACGACAACGCCGGGACGCTGCTGGTGGTGGGCAGCGACACGTCGCAGAACCACCCGGTCGTCGCCTCCCGATTGCGCCAGGCAGTCGCGACCCGGGGGGCGTCACTGATCGTCGTGAACCCGATTCGGATCGAGCTGTGCGACGTCGCCGAGGTGCATCTGCAGCCGCGTCCCGGAACCGACGTCGCGCTGTTCAACGCGATGGCGCACGTGATCCTGGCGGAAGGCCTCGAAGACCAGACGTTCATCGAAACCCGCACCGAAGACTTCGACTCGTGGCGACGCGTGGTCGACCAAGTCACACCCGAGGTCGCCGAGGAGTTGACTGGTGTACCGGCCGAGGACATTCGGATCGCGGCGCGCCTCTACGCGCGCCCTCGTCCTGATCGCGACGGCAATGAGCGCGGCTCCTGCCTGATCTGGGGCATGGGCGTCACCCAGCACACGATGGGCTCCGACAACGCTCGCGCCCTCATCAACCTCGCGCTCGCCTCGGGACAGGTGGGCGGCTTCGGCAACGGCATCTCCCCGCTGCGTGGCCAGAATAACGTGCAGGGCTGCTCTGACTCCGGCTGCCTACCGAACGTGCTGCCCGGCTACGCCGCGGTCGACGACCCCGAGGTCAACGCGCATTGGTCCGCCGGCTGGGGCGCGGAACTGCCGACCGAGATCGGCCTGCAATCGACAGCGATGATCGAAGAGATGATCGAGGGCCGGCTCGGCACGATGTACGTCGTCGGTGAGAACCCCCTGATCTCAGACCCCTACCTGGCACATGCGAGAGAGGCGTTCGAGCAGCTCGACTTCCTGGTCGTGCAGGACATCTTCATGCACGAGACCGCTGCCGTTGCCGATGTGGTGCTACCCGCAGCGTCCTTCGCCGAGAAGCAAGGCACATTCACCAACAGCGAACGCCGCGTCCAGCTCGTGCGCCCGATCATCGAGCCACCCGGTGAGGCGCGCGAGGACTGGCGTATCACCAATGAGATCGCGCGCCGCGTGCTGAAGCTGCTTGAGCGGCCCGACACCGGATTCCACCACGAGTCCGCGGGCGAAGTGTTTGATGAGATGGCGTCCCTCACACCGATTGTCGCGGGGCTGTCGCACCAGCGCCTGGACCTGGAAGGTGGCATCCAGTGGCCCTGCCCCGAACCGGATCACCCCGGCACCCCTCGGCTGTTCGAGGAGGAGTTCCCGCGCGGTCGCGGTAAGTTCGTCGCGGTCGAACAAGGGCCACCAGCCGCTGAGCTCCCGTCGAAGCGGTTCCCGTTCACGCTGATCACCGGACGTACGCTTTATCACTGGCACACCGGCGTCATCACGAGACAGGTGCCCGGACTGCTGGCCACCGTGCCGGTGGTGTCCGTCGATATGCACCCGGCTGACGCTGAGCAAGCCGGCGTGCAGGATGGCGACGACATCCAACTCGCATCGCGCCGAGGCGAGATCATCGCGCAGGTGCACATCGGCGACCGGATGCAGCGTGGCGAGCTGTTCGTGCCGTTCGTTCAACTCGAGGGTGTGGCGGTCAATTTCCTGACGAACGACCAGCTCGACTCAGCGGCCGGTATTCCCGAGTACAAGGCGTGCGCGGTCCGCCTGGAAGCTCCTGGCACGCCATCGAGGAAGGGCCGTGGCCCTCACATGCAGCGGAAGCGCGGCGAATCGATCCGTCCGCCGGCGTGACGCGATACCTCGTGCGTGCCGTCGCTGCGCAGGCCGTCGATCGGTCCTAGCGCGGCGGGGTTCGCCTACGGCGAATCGCAAGGCTCGAGAAGACCGACACCAGCGAGATGATGATCGCGCCGAAGAACGCCGACCAGAAGCTGTCGACCGTGAAGTCCAGGCCAAGCTGACCGGCTACCCAGGCAGTCGCTCCCAGTAGCGCCGTGTTGATGATCAGCACAAACAGCCCGAACGTAGCGACGATCAGGCAGCACGAAACCAGCATCGCCAGCGGCTTCAGCAGCATGTTCACGATCGCGAAGATCGCCGCGGCGGCCACCAGCGATGGAATGTCGCCGATCACAATCCCCGGCACGATGACGCTGGCAAGGAACAGCCCCACGAGGTTCACCAGGAAGCGGACGAACAAGACCGATAGCGACGAGTCGCTCGGATCCCCCGACTCGAAGCGGTAGACCCCAGACCTCAACTACACATCCTCCAGGCTGACGGTGCGGCCCTCATCCAGTGAACGGTGTACCGCCTCGGTCAGACGCATGTAGTGCAGCCCGTCCTCGAAGTTGGTCAGCTCCACCGGCTGTCCATCGCGGATCGACGCGACGAAGTCGGCCTCCACGTTCCAACCGATCGCAGTGCCCTCGTCGGGTACAACCGCCACCGGCTCCTCGCCGATGCGCGCCAGCGTCAGGTTGTCAGCGCCACGCCAATGAAGCGTCGCCTCAGAGCCGTAGAGCGAGATCGACATCGAAGGCGCGTCGTGTGCCACGGTGCTGATGCGATAGGTAGCGCGAATGCCGTTCTCAAGCTGCGCCAATACTCCCAGACTGTCCGGCACGTCGATCGCGACATCCTGGCCATCCTGGTCGCGCCGCTGACCGATGAACGTCGCTGCATCCGCCATGACGCGGTCAGTTGGGCCAAGCCAACGCGAGATGATCTCCGTGAAGATGCCGAACATCATGATGTTCATGCCCGAGTAGCGGACCTGGTGCCGCCAGTGCAGCGGACCGTCGAGGTCAATTGAAGAAGCATTGAGCACATCAACGTGTGCCTCACGCACCTCGCCGAGCGCGCCCTGATCGAGCAGGCGGCGAACCGTGCGCCAGACCAGCAGGTCCATCGGCGCCGGAACGATCTGCGCCACCAGCTCCGGGTGCAGGCGAGCCGTTGCCAGCATCTCGCGCGCCTCGCCGGCGTTCATCGCCATCCGCGCCTCGCAGAGCACGTGTTTGCCAGCCTCCAGCGCGTGCACCGCGTACTCGCGGTGGCGGTACGGCCAGGTGCCAATGCAGACAGCGTCGATATCGTCCGCATCGAAAATCGCCTGTGGGTTGGTTTCGACCCGCGCGATGCCGAATTCGTCGGCGACGCGCCGACCACTCTCCTCGGAACGATTGCAGACGGCGACCAGCTCCACACCCGCAATCGCCTGCAAGCCAGGAATATGTCTCAGCGTGGTGTTTCCACCCGCACCGATGAAGCCAATTCGCAAGGTTTCGCCCGCCACAAGCCTGCTCCCTCACTCTGTGAGTCAAGATCCAGATGCTGTCCGGACGATACAGGATGCGCGTCTCTGAGGGCCGTTATGGGGCGTTGCGAACGGTTCGCTTGGATGCCGACGAGCCGCGCCCTACACTCCGTAGGCGCCAGCCGGGCAGGGGACTGAGCCAGTGTCATATGACCGTGTACCTGGGGAAGATCCGCGCGACGAAGAGTTCGTGCCGGATCTGCTCGCCCAGCCACCGGAGGGTGGCGTCAACGCGGTCCTGCGCTCCGTGGGAACGCTGCTCGTCACGCTGGGTGGCGCACAACGACCAGCCCAGCGTCGGCGTCGCGCGCGGTCAGCGAACAGGCCCGCTACGCAGCCAGCACCGCTCCCCGCCGAACTGCCTGAACTGGCACCGCCCGAGCCACCACGCTTCGACGGGCTGAACAACAGCGACGACGCGGTCGAACTCGTACTCTCCGATGCACGCGATCGAGCGCACCAGGTCATCGAAGAATCCGTTGAACAGGCACGCCAACTACTCGATAGCCGTGGGTCCGGAGCACAGACGGCTCTGATCGAACGAGTCGGTGAGAGCGTGGAGACACTCACGCAGGAGGTGGTTTCGTTCCGTGGCGTGGTCGATGGACGGCTGGCTGGTGTTGAACAGCGCGTCGTCGATGTCGAGCGCGGCGTCACCGGCGTGTACAACCGCCTCGACCGCATCGAATCGCTCCTCGGAGCAATCGCCCGCCGCGAAGCGGTCAGTCCGACCGCCGCCACCACTCCGCAGGCGGTGCCGCCACCTCGGACGTCGCCGTCGGAACCGCGGCCACGGCTACCGGTGACGCCACCAGCGCCGGAAGCAGCGCCCACTCCGGCAATCAGCGTGCCTCCAACGCCGCCGGTGCCACCGGTTCAGCCGCCCCCCTCATCCACGCCGCCGCCTGCGCGCCCAGCAGCAATTGAGCTGCCTGCAGCGGCAGTGCCACCGGCGGCTCCGGTCGATCCGGCTGAGACTCGATTCGATCCTGCGGGTGGTGCGCTCGTCGTGCGAGTCTTCCCAATTTCGGGGTTCCAGGGACTGATGCGGGTCCAGGACGCGCTCGCTCGGGTCTCGACGATCCGTGCCGCCACCGTCGAGACATACGCACAGGGTGAGGCTCGGCTACGCCTCCAACTCGGTGCCTCGATCGCCAGCTCCGAGCTGGCTGCAGGCGTCCAGGCACGACTCGGCCAACAAGCGATCGTCCGCGCCGCTTCAATCGCGGATCGCAGCGTCCTGATCGTCCTTGAGTAAGACAGCGCCGGAGGGCCACATCGCAACCACCGCGCCTACACCCCCCGAACATCGGCCACCATCCGATGGCGTGCTGCGGCTGACACTCGTTGTGGCCTTCGCGACCATCGTCGTCGTCGCGGCCAACGTCGCGGTGTACTACGCCGTGACCAACGGAATCGACTCGCGGATCCTCAGCTTCCAACTGCTCAGCGCGGTGCTGGTGCTGATCGCGATCCTCGCTCACCTCCGGCAGCTCCAACGAGAGCGCTGGCGACACGCACTCTCAACGCTGATCTCAGACCTCTCCGCGAGCCCCAGCGGAATCGAGGCGACTGCGGAACGTGCGCTGCTGGTACTCACCTCAGGCGGCGTCGCGCAGGCAGGATTGGTCGCATTGGCTGCGGACGGCACCGAGGAGATGCGGCCAATCGCAACGCTCGGCTACCCGGATCACTGGGCCAAGGATGCAGCGCCGCGGGTCCTTCCCGGAGATCACGACACGATCGATTCCAGTCGTGGACTCGCCGGCCATCCCTGGGTGGAGCCCGTGGCATCGTCGCTCGGCGGCTGGCCGTGGGTCGCGCGCGTACCACTGACCAGTGGGGGCGACGCCATCGGACAGCTCATGCTCGCTGCAAAGCGCGCCGGGCCGCTGGCCAACCACACGCTGCTCAAGCGCTTCGGCGCACAGCTTTCGACGGCGCTCGACCACGCGGCAATGTACGAAGCCGCGTACCGCCGCGAGCAGGAGCTGGAGGAGCTCGACCAACGTCGCCGCGAATTCATCGGCGCCCTCGCTCACGAGGTGCGCACACCGCTGACCTCGATCCAGGCGTTCAGTGACCTCCTTCAGCTACAGCAGGCGGTGATGGACGAGACGGCCGAGCAGTTGGTCAGCTCGCTGGAACACGGCGTGCAGCGGCTCAATCTGCTGGTCAGCGACCTCCTGGACCTCGGTCAGTCCGAGGGCGCGGGCTTCACCGTCAAGCCAGAGGCGACGGAGCTCCACGCGCGCCTTGCCGAGGTTGAGACGTTGCTGCGGCCGTCCTACCTGCTGCGTGAGCAAGAGCTGACAATCGATGTGGCGGACGACGCCACCACGGTGTTGGCGGACCCGGCCCGGCTGGAGCAGGTGCTGCTGAACCTGCTCTCGAACGCCAACCGCTACACGCCCCCAAAGGGAACGATCAGTGCCCGCACCCGAGCTGCAAAGGGCGGACGCATCCGAATCGAAATCGAAGACTCCGGCCCGGGGATTCCCGCCGATCAGCGCGAGCACATCTTCGACGCCTATTTCCGCATCGACCGCCGCGACCAACCTCCGGTACCCGGTTCCGGGCTCGGACTGGCGATTGCCCGGCAGCTCGTTGAACTGCAAGACGGGCGCATCTGGGTAGAGGATTGTGAGCGCGGCGGCTCGAGGTTCTGTATCGAGCTACCGGCCGTCCCACGGCGTCGAGCGAGCGACCAGGCTCCGTCCCTCCCAGCGAGCAGCACCGAGCGCTAGCGGTGCCTGTGGCACGAGTCGTGGGATAATCGCGCGTACATGCACCTCACCCGGCTCTCGCTCACCAACGTCCGCACCTACCGGCGGCTCGAACTCGAACCGAGTCGCGGTATCCACGTGATCACGGGCGAGAACGCCGCCGGCAAGTCCAACCTGCTCGATGCCGTGGCGATGCTGGCAACGACGCGTAGCCACCGAGCCGGGAACGACCTGGACATGATCACCTGGAGCGCGATCGACGAGGACCCGCTGCCTGCCGCACGGATCGCAGCAGACGTCGCCGGCAACGCCGGCTCGGTCTCGCTGGAGATCGCGATCATCGCGGGCGAGCCGAGTGCCGATGGGGCGCGCCGCACCTCCCGACGATTTCGGCTCAACGGCATCGCGCGACGGGCGTCTGACCTGATCGGGCAGCTCCGCGTGGTGATGTTTTCCGCAGACGACCTGGCGATCATCTCCGGCTCGCCCTCCGGTCGACGTCGGTACCTCGACCTGACGATCTCGCAGTTTGACCCCTCCTACGTCCGCGCCTCACAGCGCTACAACCGTGTCCTCCAGCAACGCAACAGCCTGCTGCGCAAGCTCCAGGAGCGTCGTGGCCAGCTCGACGAACTCGCGTTCTGGGACGACGAACTGTCCGAGGCTGGCGCGACGATCGTCCAGGCGCGCCAACGAGCCCTGGAACGCCTCGGTCGCGACGCGGCAGGGCGCTACCCAGAGCTGGGTTCCGAGGGCGAGACGCTGGAAATTCGCTATCAGCCCGCACTCCCCGGGGAGCTGCAATCCACCATCCCCGCAGACGAGTTCCAAGCTCAGTTCCGGCAGGCGATCGAGGAAGGCCGGCAGCAGGACGTCTGGCGCGGCGCTACCCGGTTCGGACCACATCGCGACGATGTCGGCTTCTTGATCGGCGGACATGATGCCGCGATCTCCGCCTCCCGAGGGCAACAGCGCACCGCCGCGCTCGCCCTGCGGCTGTCCGAGGTGGCGCTATCGACGGAAACGACCGGCGATCCGCCGGTACTCCTGCTAGACGACATTCTCTCGGAGCTGGATGCGCATCACCGCGACCGCATCCTCCACGCCGCATATGCCGTCGATCAGGTGCTGATCACGACGCCGGACGGCGACCGTCCAGGCCGCAGTGAGCTGCCCGAGGCGAAGCGTTACGTGCTGGAAGACGGCGAGCTGAAGCCGCTCTGACGCCTCAGGCGCTAAACAGGGGGTTACGCCCGGCGGGCACCACTACCGTCACCGAACCGGGATGGGCCCAGAGCCGCAGCGACGCATCAGGC
>JABIST010000334.1 GCA_018700215.1 Dehalococcoidia bacterium
AGCGCCGTCAGTTCGTTGATGCGTTGCAGGCGGATGGTGTCACCGACGAGCAGTTCGCCAACGTGGTGCGGCAAGCGCAGGACGGGATCGGCACGAAGCAGCTGAACCTGTTCAGACTGCTGCGGAGCAAGCGTCGAATGGCGCTGGGTGCTTCGATTGCGTCGTTCTACCACGAGCTGGTGGACGAGGAGCGCAACGTGGCGCGAGCGACGGTGCGCACGGTAGTGGAACTGGACGACGAACGTCGGGCATCGCTTGAGCGGCGACTGGCGGAGCAGACGGGCAAGCAGGTGGCGCTGGAGGCGATCGTCGACCCCTCGATTCTTGGGGGAATGACGGTTCGCATCGGGGACCGGTTGTTTGATGCGTCCACCCGGACGCGATTGCAGAACTTGAGACGAGACCTTGAGCGAGCCAGCCGCTAGGCAGGTTTGTGAGAAACGAGACCGAACGCGCGGAGCTGTTCGCGTAGGAGGCCCAGATGGTAATTCGAGCCGAAGAGATCGCTTCGATCCTCAAGCAACAGATCGAAGGCTTCGACGCGGAAGCAGTCGAGTCCAACGTTGGCACGGTGATTGTGACCGGCGACGGGATCGCGCAGATCCACGGGTTGGGCGAGTGCATGGTCTCCGAACTCCTGGAGTTCGACGTCACTGACGACGAAGGCCGCCCGATTCGCGGACTGGCGCTGAACCTGGAAGAGGAGACTGTTGGCGCAATCATCCTTGGTGACGCCGGCAAGGTGAAAGAGGGCCACGAGGTCCGGACCACCGGCCTGGTGGCTTCGGTACCAGTGGGCGAGGCGCTGATTGGCCGAGTGATGAACGCGCTGGGCGATCCGGTTGACGCGCGCGGTCCCATCAACTCGACCGAGCGCTACCCGGTGGAGCGAATCGCTCCGGACGTGGTGAGCCGGGTTCACGTGGACGAGCCGCTGCAGACCGGCGTCAAGGCAATTGACGCCATGATCCCGATTGGCCGAGGTCAGCGCGAGCTGATCATCGGCGACCGCTCGATCGGCAAGAGCGCCATCGCAGTGGACTCGATCATTAACCAGCGCGGCGGCGACGTGATCTGCGTCTACGTGGCGATTGGCCAGAAGGACTCGAAGATTGCGCAGATGGTAGCGACGCTGGAAGAGCACGGCGCGATGGAGCACACCATCGTGGTGACCTCATCGGCGGCGGACTCCGCGGCGCTGCAGTACCTGGCGCCGTACTCCGGCGCAGCCATGGCTGAGTACTTCATGGCCAAGGGCAAAGACGTCCTGATCATCTACGACGACCTTTCCAAGCACGCCTGGGCGTACCGCGAGGTCTCGCTGCTGCTGAAGCGCCCCCCGGGACGCGAGGCCTACCCTGGCGATGTCTTCTACTTGCACTCGCGACTGCTTGAGCGGTCAGCGCGTGTGACCGAGGACCAGGGCGGTGGTTCGATCACGGCGCTGCCGATCATCGAGACTCAGGCCGGTGACGTATCGGCGTACATCCCGACGAACGTCATCTCGATTACCGATGGCCAGATCTTCCTGGAGCTGGACCTCTTCAACTCCGGTCAGCGACCGGCGACCAACCCCGGCATCTCTGTATCGCGAGTGGGTGGCGACGCGCAGACGAAGGCAATGAAGAAGGTGGCCGGCACCTTGCGCCTGGACCTGTCCCAGTATCGAGAGCTGCAGGCGTTCGCCCAGTTCGGGACCGACGATCTGGACGCTTCAACGCGTTTGCAGCTCACGCGAGGCGAGCGGCTGACGGAGTTGCTGAAGCAGCCGCAGTATCAGCCACTGACCTTGGCGCAGCAGGTGACGCTGCTCTATATGGGCGTCAACGGCTACCTGGATGAGATTCCGGTGGACAAGATTGGCAGCCTGGAACGCGCGTTCCATGAGTTCATGACGGCGAACCACGCTGGCGTGCTGAGCGCGATCATGACGAGTGGGGATCTGGATGAGGCGACCGAAGAGTCGCTGAAGAAAGCGGTCGACGAGTTCCTCGGTTCCGTCGCGTACTAGTGATGCGCAACGAACGACGGGAAGAGGGAGCGGGGCGCTAGATGGCTGGTGGCGGTAGCGTCCGAGAGATCCGACAGCGGATCGGCTCGGTCGAGAACACGGCGAAGGTCACGCACGCGATGGAGCTGGTAGCTGCATCGAAGATGCGTCGTGCCCAGGATCGCGCGCTCAGGGCCCGCCCGTACGCCACTCAGATGCGAGCGGTGCTGTCGCAGCTCTCGGCTTACGCGCAGCAGCAGCGTGGCGATGAATCAGGGCACCCGCTGCTGGCTGAGCGCGAGGTGAAGAACTTTGCGCTGATCCACATCACCTCAGACCGCGGTCTGGCTGGCGGCCTAAACGCCAACATGAACCGCGCCAGCGCCACCATGGCGCTGGCACGACAACCCGAGGTCGAAGAGGTCTCGGTACTGCCGGTTGGGAAGAAGGGGCGCGATTTCTTCCGACGTTCCGGGTTCCCGGAGCTGGCGGAGTTCACCGAACTGGGAGACTTCCCAGGTTCAAACGAGGTGCTTCCGATCGCGCGGATCGTGATGGACGACTACATCTCCGGCAAGCTGGACCAGGTGTACATCGGGTTCCAGACCTTCGTGAACGCGGCCGTCCAGCGACCGACGTTGCGGCAGATTCTGCCGATTCAACCGCCGGAAGGCGACGAGGATGCCGCGGGACCAACAGAGTTCATCTTTGAGCCGTCCCCGGAGGCGCTGCTGGAGACCCTGTTGCCACGCTATGTGGAGATGCAGGTGTTCGAGGCGGTATTGGAAGCGCAGGCTTCCGAGCAGTCAGCACGAATGGTAGCGATGAAGCAGGCGACGGACGCGGCACAAGATATGGTGTCGGACCTGACCCTGACCTACAACAAGGCACGACAGGAACTGATTACGGGCGAGCTGCTCGACATCGTGGGCGGAACCGTCGCCCTCGAGCAGGGTTAAACAGCGCTCGACAGGAGGCAGTGATGGCAGCAACCGGTAGCGTGCGACGTGTCATCGGCACGGTGGTAGACATTGAATTTCCCTCGGGCGATCTGCCGGAGCTGTTCAACGCAGTGAACGTGGATATGAACGGGCAGCGGCTGATTACCGAGGTGCAGCAGCACCTGGGCAGCAACTGGGTGCGCTGTCTGGCTCTGGACTCCACGGATGGCCTCCGACGCGGCTCGTCGGCAGAGGACACTGGGGCGGCGATTACCGTTCCGGTGGGCCCTGAAACGCTGGGCCGCATCTTCAACGTGGTGGGTGAGCCACTGGATCCCGGTACTCCGATTTCCGACGCCGCGCCACGGATGCCAATTCACCGCGCTCCCCCGACCTACGCCGATCAGGAGACGCAGACGGCAATCCTGGAGACCGGCGTCAAGGTGATCGACCTGATCGCGCCGCTGCCGCGTGGTGGCAAGGTGGGTCTGTTCGGCGGCGCCGGTACCGGCAAGACCGTGACGAACACCGAGCTGATTCGGAACCTTGCAGCCGAGCACGGCGGTCTGTCCGTCTTCGCCGGTGTGGGTGAGCGCTCACGTGAGGGCAACGACCTCTGGCACGAGATGCAGCAGTACGGCGTGCTGGACAAGACGGCGCTGGTCTACGGCCAGATGAACGAGCCGCCTGGGGTCCGCCTCCGCATCGCGCTGACCGGCCTGACGATGGCCGAGTACTTCCGCGACGAAGAGGGCCGCGACGTGCTGCTCTTCGTCGACAACATCTATCGCTACACACTCGCTGGTATGGAAGTGTCCGCGCTACTGGGCCGGATGCCGTCCGCCGTGGGTTACCAGCCGACGCTGGCGACCGAGGTGGGCCAGCTTGAAGAGCGGATCACTTCGACCAAGAAGGGCGCTATTACGTCCTTCCAGGCGATTTACGTACCGGCGGACGACTACACCGACCCGGGTGTGGCCACGACGTTCGGTCACCTGGACGCCACAGTGACGCTGGACCGAGCGCTGGTGGAGCAGGGTCTGTTCCCGGCGATCGCCCCGCTGACCTCGAACAGTCGCATCCTCGACCCGATGGTGGTCGGCCAGGAGCACTACGACGTCGCCCAGGGGGTGCTGCAGACGCTGCAGCGCTACAAGGACCTGCAGGACATCATCGCCATCCTTGGTATCGAGGAGCTGTCGGACGAGGACAAGCAGGCAGTGGGCCGCGCGCGGCGCATGCAGCGCTTCCTGTCGCAGCCGATGTTCGTGGCGGAGCAGTTCACGGGCCGTGCCGGCGAGTACGTACCAATCGCGGAGACGGTGCGCGGCTTCAAGGAAATCCTCGAAGGCAAGCACGACGAGCTGCCGGAGCAGGCGTTCTACATGGTGGGCGGCATCGAGCAAGCGGTCGAGAAGGCCGCGGAAATGGCGGCGACGGCCTAATCGGCCGGCGCGAAGTCACGGAGGCCTCGACGTGCCATTGAAGCTGTCGATTGTTACGGCGGACCGGACGGTGCTGGAGCGTGACGATGTCACGCGTCTGGTGGTGCCCGGCGCGGATGGGCAGCTCACGCTTCTTCCGAGTCACGCTGCGCTGATGACGAGCCTGGGCCTGGGCGAGATGATCGCCTACACAGCCGACGGCCTGGAGCCGATCGCGATCCACGGCGGCTTCCTCCAGATTGCGAACGATGAGGTGAAGGTGCTGGCGGACGCCGCCGAGCATGCCGACGACATCAACGAGGAGCGCGCCGACGAGGCCCGTGGGCGCGCGCAAGAGCGGATCAGCACCCGGCAGGTGCCGGTTGGCGAGGGCCAGTTCGACACGCTGCGTGCTCAGCTTTCGATGCAGCGCGCACTGCTGCGGCTGAAGGTGCGACGTCGCAAGCACGGATCCGGGGCACCATCGGTGCGGGCGAGCTAGCTCAAGTCCAAGAATTCAACACCACCGAGGGCGTCCGAGAGGGCGCCTTTGTTGTTGGCGGGGGCGCGGTTCTCGCACGTCTGCGGAGGGCCGCGTAACCTCAGGCTATGAGTGAACGCTTCGTTATTCGTGGTGGGCGCCCGTTGCGCGGCGAGGTCCAGGTTTCGGGCTCCAAGAACGCTTCGCTGTACACGCTGGCTGCCGCGCTGCTGACCGCCGACCCCGTCACCATTCGCAACGCACCCGAGATTGCCGACATCGGCGAGATGGCGGACGTGTGTCGTTCGCTGGGCGCCGAGGTGGAGGTGGACGGGACGACAGTCCACCTGCAGGCGCGCGAGTTCACCTCTACCGCGCCACCGATGGACCAGGTGATGGCGTTACGCGCCTCGTTCCTCGTCATGGGCCCGCTGCTGGCACGTGAGGGTGAGGCCGCCTGTGCCTCCCCTGGCGGCGACGTGATCGGCGTGCGACCGCTGGATGTGCACCTGGCCGGCTTCCGGGCGCTGGGAGCTGAGGTGCATCGAGCAGGTGCCGACTGGGCAGCGCGGGCGAAGCGGCTGCAGGGAGCACGGATCTTTCTCGACTACCCCTCGGTGCTGGGAACGGTGAACGTGATGTTCGCGGCAGCGCTCGCGGAGGGCACCACGACGATCGTGAACGCGGCGGCGGAGCCCGAAGTGGCGATGGCAGCGGATCTGCTGAACGCGATGGGCGCGAGGATTCGCGGGCACGGCACGGCGCTGATGGAGATCGAAGGCGTCGAACGGATGCACGGCGCTGACTTCACGGTGGTCCCAGACCGGATCGAGACTGGCACCTACCTCCTCGCCGGAGCGGCGACCGGCGGCGATGTACGAGTCACGAATGCGCAGCCCGGCGAGTTGGACTCGCTGCTGACGAAGTTCCGCGAGATGGGGACTGAGCTGGACGTGTCTGCGGATGGTGGTGGGGTGCGAGTGTCGGTGCCTCGGAAGTTGCAGCCGATTCAGGTGCAGGCCGTGCCATATCCGGGCTTCCCGACCGATCTGCACGCGCCAATGGCGGTGGCGCTGACACAGGCCGATGGCGTGTCGACGATCCACGAGCGGGTGTTCGACAACCGCACGGCGTACGTGGGTGAGCTGCGGACGATGGGCGCGAAGATCATCACCGGCGGGCAGACGGTGATCATCGAAGGTGGCACACCGCTGACCGGGGCTGCCGTGCGCGCGCTCGATATCCGCGCGGGAGCGTCAGTGGTGATCGCGGGGCTGGTCGCGGGGGGCGAGACGCAGGTGAGCGGTGTGGACCACCTGGATCGTGGCTACGCGCACCTCGCGGAGCGGCTGACGGCGCTGGGGGCTGACGTCGAGCGTCGGTAGGTCCGTAGGTCGGCTGCCGGTATCGGTGGCTCTTCGGTGAGTGCGGGTCGCTGAGCGAGGCGATACAGTGCTGGTATCCCCAGCCTGACGAAGATCTGAGTGGCGTGGTGCCGCCGTGTGTGGCGCCTGGTGGTGGGATGTTCGCAAAGCGAATCGGGATCGACCTGGGAACGGCGAACGTACTGGTGTACGAGCGCGGTCGCGGCGTGGTGCTTGATGAGCCGGCGGTGGTGGCGATCACCGAACGCGACAACACCGTGATCGCGGTGGGTGACGAGGCGCGGGGGATGATCGGCCGGCACCCGGGTTCGATTCAGGTGATCCGGCCAATGCGTGACGGGGTGATTGCGGACTATCTGATCACCGAGGCGATGCTGCGTTACTTCATTACTCGGGTGGTGGGGCGCTTCAATCCGATCCGTCCAGAAGTGATGATCTGCGTGCCGGTGGGTGTCACTGGTGTTGAACGTCGTGCGGTGCGCGACGCCGCCGAGGCTGCTGGCGCACGACGACCGGCACATCTGATCCCGGAGCCGCTGGCGGCGGCGATTGGTGCCGAGATCCCGGTCGGATCTGCTCGGGGCCACATGGTGGTGGACATTGGTGGTGGCCGGACCGAAGCGGCGGTGATCTCGATGTTCGGCATCGTCGCCAGCGACTCGGTGCGGGTGGCCGGGGACCGGTTCGACGACGCGATCGCGCAGCACATCAAACGGCGGCACAACCTGCTGATCGGTGAACGAACCGCCGAGGAAGTGAAGATCGCGATCGGAGCGGCGATCCCGGATTTGGAAAATGATCCGATCGCGCAGGTACGTGGGCGAGACCAGATTACCGGACTGCCTCGGACGATTTCCGTGCGATCGAGCGAAGTGACGCATGCGCTGCAGGATCACCTGTCCGTGGTGGTGCAGACGGTGCGACGAGTGCTGGAACAGACACCACCAGAGTTGGCCTCCGATGTGATCGACCGGGGGATCGTGCTCACCGGCGGGGGCGGGCTGCTGCGGCGGCTGGATGAGCTGATTCGCCACGAGACGGGCGTGCCGGTCCACGTGGCGGAGGAGCCGCTGACATGTATCGCAAAGGGTGCCGGACAGGCGCTGGACTACATTGAGGTGATTGAACGGGCGCTGCCGACAGAGGAAGAGTCGCTGATTGGCGAAGGGCGCTAGGCGGTTGGGCAGCGGGTAGCGGCGAGCTTAGCCTCGGAGGGCGTCACGCTCATCGATACGGCGCTTGAGGTGGTAGGTCATGCTCTGGAGGAAGAGCACCGGGTTGATGTGCTTGATCTCCACGGTGGGTGGGACCTGGATACCGGTGGGAGTGTAGTTGAGGATCGCCCGCACCCCGCCGCGTGTGAGGACGTTGACCACGTCCTGTGCCTGACTAGCAGTCACAGTAACGATGCCGATTTCGGCGTGGTTTTCGCGGAGGTCGGATTCGAGCGTGGCGACGTCGCGGACCAAGTCGCCGTCCACGTTGGTGCCGATTACCTCGGGGTTCGCATCGTAGCGGGCGACGATGTCGAAGCCCTGGCCCTCGAATCCGGGGTAGGAGGCGACGGCGCGACCGAGGCGGCCGATGCCGACGACGACCACGCGCCAACGGCGATCCAGGCCGAGGATGTCTTTCAGTTCGCCCAAGAGACGCTGCACGGAGTAGCCGCGCCCCTGCTTGCCGAAGCGACCAAAGTAGGAAAGATCCTTGCGGATCTGCGCGGGAGTTACGTCCAGCTCTTCGCCAAGCTCTTGCGAGGAGATGACGGTCCGCCCCTCATCGGCGATGCGAGTGAGGGTGCGGAAGTAGACCGGGAGGCGGTCAATGACGACTTCTGGGATTTCCAGTGGCACGATTGTCCTCCGGCGGGCGCTTGCCGGGCTATCCAGAGGACAGCGCGCAAACCACTACAGCAGCCAGGGTCTATTCAGTAAGCATAGCGATTGTGAACGTGGGTGCAATCAAAGACGTAGCTCACCGGTCCAGAATGGTGATCGCTCGTGATGAAGGAGTGCCGTGAATGTCAGAGAACGCGAACATCATGCGTCTGCTGGCGGAGGGTCCGACGGCCACGTGCTGGGTTGAATTGCCGGGTGGCACGGTCACCATGGGGTCCGATCGGCGAGCGGACGAGCAGCCGATCCACGAGGCGAGCGTAGAGCCGTTCGTCGCGTCACTGCTGCCGGTGACGAATCTGGAGTGGATGGCGTTCACGGAGGCGACGGGGCATGAGGCGCTGCCGTGGCTGGACGATGCTCGATTCAATGCGGCTGCACAGCCGGTGGTGGGTGTGAGCTGGCTGGACGCGGTGGCGTACTGCGCGTGGCTGAGTGATCTGCTTGAGAGACGATGCCGGCTGCCGACGGAGCTGGAGCGGGAGTATGCGGCGCGCGGTGGGGTGCCTGACGTGCTCTATCCGTGGGGCGACGAGCCGTGGTCTGAGGGGGAGTACGCGCCGGGTGCGGCGGGGATGGACCGCCCACCGCCCGTCGGGTCGTCGCCGCCGAACGGGTTCGGCTTGTTTCACATGGCCGATAGCGTGCACGAGTGGTGTAGCGATTGGTATGCCAAGGATGCCTACCAGGCGTCGGCCGCCGGGAGGCCGGGCGGTCCCAGCGACGGTACTCGCAAGACCTCGCGCGGTGGCTCATGGCGGCACCGGGTGAAGGTGGCTCGGATCTCTGCGCGCTCCTCGCTGGGGCCAGAGCGGCGCTACAACGACTACGGGATGCGGGTCTACTCGGAGATCGACCGCTAACTGGCTGCGATCGAGTTGCGAGTGATGCGCAGCATCAGCGGACGAGCGCTTATTGCGCCCAGCCAGAGACCGAACGCAGCGCCGATTGTGTCCGCGGCCCAGTCGCCGTAGCTGGCGGAGCGGCTGGCAATCTCTAGCTGAGCTGATTCGGCCAGCCCACCCAGCAAGGCGAGCAGTACCAATGCGAGCGTCAGTTTTGCGTACGTGGCCGTGGTTCGATCAGCAGCGGTGAGGCGAACCGCGACCAGGAATCCGAGGCCGACGAAGAGCACGCCGTGCACGATCCAGGTCTCTTGCGAGGAGAGATGACGGCCAACGCTCCCGCCAGCCCAGATGCTGCCAGAGGGGCTGAGCACGATCACGGCAATCACCATCACTGCGGCAACAATCGCGAGGTCGGCGAGCCAGTTGAAGTGGCGTTCGGTCATCAGACCAGCGTATGTGCTTCGAGGCTGGCCGCCTAGAATGGTCCCCTTCACCAGCGCGACTGATTTGGAGTGTTGGTGGCACCTTCGATGGAAGTTTGGCCCCGTGATTGGGGTCGCGCGCGGCGTGGTGTGCGAGGAACGCGCGCTGTGTCTGACGGAACTGAGCGACGCGGAGGAGCTCTTTCTGACGAACCGCATCATGGGAGTGCAGCCGGTCAGCCGGGTGGGCGGTGAGGCTGGCGAGCTGTTGTGGCGAAGGTCGGGTGTTGGCGGCCAGCTCACACGGCCGCTGGCCGAGGCGTACGCTCTGGCCGAAACTGCCGAGTGCGGGGAGGGGTAACCGATGGCACAGACTGAGATTGACGGCGTGCAGATCTACTACGAGGAGCGAGGTGACGGGCCGCTGGCCTACATCTACTGCCACGGGCTGGGCAGCAACAGCGCCAGCTTTATCCGGGAGGATTTGGACTGGTACGGAGAGCGCTTCCGGACAGTGGCCTGGGATCAGCGTGGGCTGGGGCAGTCAGGTCAGGCTCGCAAGTACTCGTTGCCGCGCTACGCGGCAGACCTTGTTGAGCTGCTCGATCAGCTCGATATCGAGCGCGCCGTGCTGCACGGCGTGTCGTGGGGCGGCGTGCTGGTGCAGCGATTCGCGCTCGATTTTCCCGAGCGCTGCGCTGCGATCGTGCTGGACTCGACCTCGAGCGAGGTGAACGTGGGGGCGAGCGAGAACTGGTACGCGCGCGGCGAGGTTGGGCGGCTCGGGCCGGACGCCGTTGCGGGGCGCGAGCTGAAGCCAGCGTTCGAGGGCCACTCCACCGTTACCAGCGGGGCGCCGACCGCCGTGTCGACGGTGAAGCCGGAGCACCTGGATTCCTACGTCGCTCAGGCGCGCGCGACTGCGGGGCTGCGCGAGCATCCGATGACCCCATACCTTGCGCGGATCGAGTGCCCCGCGCTGATCGTGGCAGGCGGTGCTGACGAGGTGGCAGGGGCGGGTGGATCGGTTGTGATCTCGCGGCAGATCGCAGGATCACGACTGGAAATCCTCGATGGCGTGGGTCACGGCGTCTACCGGGCCGCGCGGGAACGCTACCGCGAGCTGCTCTTGGACTTTCTGGGAGAGTCAGGGTTATTGACGACAATCTGACTCACATTGTCACGATCCCCTTACGGTTCCGTCAGAAAAGTAGTTAACAACTCGTATCCTAACTTCTATAGTGAGGGGGAGATGATGAGGTGCTCACGTTTCGTGGGCGTTAGATGGTGAAGGTGACCACCGATGACGAGCTCCAATTTCGCGTTGCAACCAGAGGACGATGCGACTGCGCAGTTCCAGACGGATCAGTTGCGGCAGCCAACGCCGATCCGTGAGCCCCAGGCTGTGGACCTCCTGCTCATTCACGGCACTTCCGCGGTTCAAGGTGAGTTGACCGCCCGGCTGGCTGCAGCGGGTCACGAGGTCTCCACATCTACTTCGGTAAATGGGGCGATTCGCCTGCTGCAAGACGCTCCGTTCGAGGTGCTGGTGCTGTCGTTGGGCGTCGCGGAGGTCGCCAGCGCCGACCTGGTCGCACGGCTGCGTGCCGCCAGCGATGCGCCACTGATCGTCCTCGGGCGTGACGCGTCGCCAAGCGTGCAGGACGCCGTGTTCGACAGCGGTGCGGACGACTACCTGGCGGAACCGGTTGATCCCGCGGAACTGGATCGACTCGTGCGTGCTCGGGCTCGTCGCGCCGCGTCGCGACGGCGCGGTAACGAGCTGACAGGCCCGTCCGGCATCACCATGCAGGTGCGCGCGCACGAGGTGTTCGTGGGCTCCGGTCGGCTCGCGCTGACGCCCAAGGAGTTCGAGATCTTGCGCTTGTTCTTGGAGCGTCGCGGCGAGGTTGTGGAGACCGAGCAGATCGCGCTGGAAGTGTGGGGTCATGAGACGTACGGTTCGCGGAACTTCGTCGAAGCCCACATTTCGAGATTGCGCCAGAAGCTGAATCTGGTGGATGCCGGCTCGACGATCTCGACGATCCGTGGAATTGGCTACGTGGTTCGCTAGCGAGTCGTGGCGACTCTACGAGCTGGTCAGTTCGGTTCCGGCGGCTTCGGCAAGCTCCAGCAGTTCACTGGGCGGTCGGAACTCAATCGTTTCCTCGGCAACGATCACTGGTTCCACCCGGGTGACCCCGCGCGCTCGCAGATCCTCGATGATTGGCTCCAGCAGCGAATCAGGCACGGAGGCGCCGGCGCTGAGCCCCACCACGTCAACGCCCTCGTACCACGCCGGATCGATCTCAGAGAGGCCATCGACACGGTAGGCGGTCGTACCGGTGCCGGCCGCGACCTCGGCCAGTCGCACGCTGTTACTCGAGTTCGCCGAGCCGACGACGATCACGAGGCCGGCGCGCTCCGCGATCGACCGCACTGCCGCCTGGCGGTTCGTCGTGGCGTAGCAGATGTCATTGCGCACCTCGGCATCCGGGAATCTCGAGGTGATCGCCTGGATCGTCGCGTCCGTATCGCCGACCGACAGCGTGGTCTGGGTGACGACGAACTTCGGACGGTCGCCCGCGACCACCGCCGCAACGTCCTCCGGCGTGTCCACCACGGTGGTGCGATCCGGCGCTTCGCCCTTGGTACCGACAACTTCGTCGTGTCCCTCGTGACCAACGAGGAGCACATCGAATCCATCTTTCGCGGCCTTCCGCGATTCGAGGTGGACCTTTGTGACGAGGGGGCAGGTGGCGTCGATCACGCGGAGGTTGCGCTCTCGGGCCTCCGCCACCACCTCGGGCGAGACGCCGTGCGCGGAGAAGACGATGCGCGCGCCCTCGGGCACCTCGGCGATCGTGTCGACGAAGACGGCGCCGCGTGCGCGGAAGCCATCGACGACGTGACGGTTGTGGACGATCTCGTGGAACGCGTAGATCGGCGGCTCCTCGGCGTCGAGCAACGCATCGAGGACATCGATCGCGCGGACGACGCCGGCGCAGAAGCCACGAGGTTCGGCGAGCAGCAGGGTGTGTGGCATGGGGCCTCCCGGCGCCGTGTGTTGGTACTGGACATTCTATCGAGGTGGTGGGTGCGGGCCATCACAGGTTGCCCCCCGATGCGCTCGAGGGTTGCCTGGCGCTAGGTTCGGATCACGGCAATCGCACGCTGGAGGCACCGATGCATCCTGAAGAGAACGACGAAATGGCCAAAGAAGCCTGGCGGATGTTCCGCATCATGTCCGAGTTCACGATGGGCTTTGATGTGTTGGCGCAGCTTCGCCCGGCCGTGACCATCTTCGGCTCGGCGCGGATCGCCGAGGGCGCACCGGAGTACGAGCTTGCTCGTGAGGTGGGCCGGAGGCTCGGCGAGGCTGGCTTCTCGATTGTCACCGGTGGTGGGCCCGGGGTGATGGAGGGCGCGAATCGCGGCGCGATGGAGGCAGGCGCGCGCTCGGCCGGGCTGAACATTCGGTTGCCGGAGGAGCAGGATCCGAATCCCTACCAGACGCTCTCGCTGAACTTCCGATACTTCTTCGTGCGGAAAGTCATGCTGGTGAAGTACGCCACCGCCTTCGTGCTGCTGCCCGGTGGATTCGGGACGCTGGACGAGTTCTTCGAGACGGTGACGCTGATGCAGACGGGGAAGATTCGTCGGTTCCCGATGATCCTGATGGGCGGCGAGTACTGGCCGGGACTAGCGAAGTGGATCGACGAGGTGCTGGTGGAACGCGGTCTCGTCTCAGACGGAGACGATGAGCTGTTCCAGATCGTCGACACCGTCGATCAGGTCGTCGAGATCGTGCAGGCCGAGCAGGAGCGCCAGGGCCACGCGATCGACAACGTCAGCCTGGCGTAGCGGCGCTCACCCACCGCCGAGATATGCTCCGATCAATGGCTGACGAACCGATCACTCCCGAGGTCCGTGCGATCGCCGAGGCGTTCCGGTCACCGGTCGCGCCGGAGCTGTTCGAGCTGCTGCGCGACGAGGCGCCGTCCTACCTGGCGCACGTCTGGCCGGTCCTCGCGACGTCGATCGATACTGCGGGCTTCCTCGGGAGCGCGCTCTACATGGCGGACATGGCACTGGATGCCTGCGAAGAGGTGTACGAACCCGTCCTCGCACGCGAGGGCTTCGTCGACGCAGGCGTGACGCTCGATCAGGTGCACGCGGCCGAGGCAGTGCTGGACGTCTTCCACTACCTGGAGCCACAGGCGCTGCTGGCAGGCGCGGCACTGGCCGAGGCGTTTGAACGCCCGAGTGTTGGTGGCCAGGGGCGACCAGATCCTCGGGAGCCGCGCGAGCGGGAGCAACGGCACCTGGCGACGGCGGTGTCGCTCGCGGAGCCGGACGCATCGGTGCTGCCGCAGGTGGCGGAGCTGCTGCAGGTCTCGGAGGCGCCAGCGCTGTATCGGGCGGTCGCCAACTGGCCGGGATACCTGGAAGCGGCGTGGGAGGAGTTGCAGCACCTTGGCGCCTATCCGGACTTCCGGCGGCGCGGGCGCGGCCTCTACTACTACGCGCGCTCCGGATCGCGATTCCTCGCTGAGCCGCTGGAAGCGAACGCGGAGGCGCTGCGGGCCTCGGGTATATCGGACGCGGAGATCGAGGTCGCGCGCGGGATCGTCGATGCGGCGGTGCCGACGCTGGCGACGATGATGATGCATTGCACCGCGATGCGCCTTGCACTCGGTCACAGCGAGCGTGAGGTGGTACAGGTGGCGAGCTAGCAGCCACGAGCTGCCTCGTTCGTCAGCCGAGTTGGTCGCTACATTCGTACAATCGAGGTGGGGGCGCGATGACATCGTTTCGGACGAGCGAGCTGCAGAACGCGTGGTCACCCTCGGATCAGCGTGTGATCGAGGCCCTGCGTGACTCCGAGGTGATCGATCTGCGGCTGGTCGCCGACTCCTCGAACTATGTATTCGTCGCGGATCTGCAGCACCCGGAGCTGGGTGCAGGGCTTGGGGTGTATAAGCCTGAGCGCGGGGAACAGCCGCTGCACGACTTTCCCTACGGCACGCTCTACCAGCGAGAGGTCGCGGCCTACGAGTACTCGCGGCTCCTCGGCTGGGACCTCGTGCCACCGACGGTGGTGCGGGACGGGCCACACGGCGTTGGTTCGATGCAGCTCTTCGTGCCACACGAACCGGCGGACCACTTTTTCGAGTTGCGTGAGCGGGACTCGCTCGACGAGCAGTTCGCTCAGGTGGCGACATTCGACCTGGTGGCAAACAACGCCGATCGCAAGGCCGGGCACGTGCTGTTGGGGGCGGACGAACGGATCTGGTGCATCGACCAGGGGCTGTGTTTCAACACGATGCACAAGGTGCGGACCGTGATCTGGGACTACTCAGGAACCGAGCTGCCCGACGAATGGCAGGACGATCTGCGGCGGGTGCGCGATTGCCTGGTTGACGGTGGCGACGGGATCGAGGCGCTGTCGGAGCTGCTGGCGGAGGACGAGGTGGCCGCGCTGATTCGTCGATCAGACGAACTGCTGGGGCACCCGGTGTTGCCGGAGATGTTCCCGTATCGCTGCGTGCCATGGCCCCTGATCTAGGGCCCTCGTCTGAGCGCTAGCGCCGCCGTTTGCGACGAACGCGGTCACTCAGCCGCTTGAACCACCCTGGCCGCTGAGCGGTCTCGCGAATCGTCGTGATCGCTTCGTCGGTACCCACGACTACCAGGCCGCGCCAGTCTCGCAGCGAGGGCTCGCGGTCCTCTTTCACCTCGGTTGGTGCTTCGAAGCGCTCAAGCGTCACCAGTTCGTGGTCGCGTCGAATCAGCGCCTGGCCTCCAGCCTCCTGGACCAACAAGACGCCGGCGGCGAGGTCCCAGATGTGGACGCCGCCGAAGCGGGCGCTCTGGAAGATCCCCGCGGCTACGAACGCGAGTTCGATCGCAGCGGAGCCGGTGACGCGGTTGTCCCAATCACGAGCGCGGCCGGGGCTGCCGCCGGGCGCGGCACTCAGCTTGCGTCGGACGCCGGGGGCGTGGATCGGCTCGAACGGCTCGGCGTCGAAGTGCAGGCCGCCGCCTCGATGGGCGTGATAGACGCCGGGGTGCAGCGCGTGAGTTGAGGCGCACCAGATTGCGCCGACCACCGGCTCACCATCGTGCAGGATTCCGATCGAGACGCAGAAGAGCGGATAGCCGTTGACGAAGTTGGCGGTGCCATCCACCGGGTCGATCACCCAGACGTAGCCGTCCGTGTTGGTGGGGTGCAGCTCCACCTCTTCGCCAATGATGTCGTGGCTGGGGAAGCGCTCGCTGACGCGCTCACGGATCAGCGCCTCCACCTCGCGGTCGATCTCCGAGACGGGATCGCGAGGTGCCTGGCCGTCCACCTTGGACTCGGTCTTGTAGTCGACCTCGATTTCACGGGCGAGGCCCGCAGTCGCGATCGCCCCCGTCTCGCGCGCGAGGTCGAGCGCGAGCGCTTCGATCGCGCGAAGCGTGTCTTCGTCGGGAGTGGTGCTGCCGTCGGATGTCATGCGATCGGGGTTCCCCAGTCTGTGCCGACGCGGAGCAGGCGTCCGCGCTGGCTCGCAACCAGGCGGTGCCGGTGGTTCCACGCCTCCACCGTCTCGGCGGGCGGGTGATCCTCGGCGGCGGGGCGCGCGAGGCGATGCCACTGCTCGAGTCCGGGGAACGCGAAGTGGGTGACAACTTCGTCCGGCGGGCCGAGCGGGTCGCGGCCGAGGGCGATCAGCCGGCCGCCCTGACTCTCCAACCAGGGCCAGATGTGTTCGTGCGAGATCTGCTCGAACTCCGCGCGGGCGCTGGCATCGACGAGCTGATAGCACAGCTCCGAGATCACCGAACCACGTCCAAACGTGGGCGGCGCCTCGGCTAGCGGGTCATCCGGGGTTCGTGGGGCGGGGTTGAGCGGAAAGAGGTGGTCGTCCAGATCGAACATGCGTGCGCGCGAGTGCTGGATGATCGCCAGGCGCGCCTTCTTCGGCGCTTCGAACTCGGCAGCCTGCGCGCGAATCTGCGGATCGGCTTCGAGGTTCCCTCCCGCGCGGGTGCCCAACCAGTGGTCCATGTCACGGTAGGCAGAGTGCGTCACCAGCACATCGCCCGGACCGCCGAACGCCCAGAAGCCGAAACCGACCATCAGCGAGCCGTAGCGCAGCATTGTGGGCCACACCCCGGTGCGGCTCAATTCCTCGAAGCGCGCGCGGTCGTCCGGGAGGACGGTGAATTCGCGCTGGACGAGAATGGTCATAAGAGCGCCTTTCCGTGGGTGGTGAGAGGCTGAGCATAGCTGCTGCTGGATCGGGCGTCTGTACGCTACGCTGCGCTCTCAACCCAGAACACAGAGCTTGTGAGGCGAGGCGATATGGCAGAGCGTTCCACGCCCTCCGGAGACGACTTTGGCCGGGACGCGCGGCACCCGCTTCACCGGCTGGTGGGCCTCGCGAACGAGCGCGCCGCCGATGGACGTGCGGCCTGCGAGGTGCGACCGATGAGCGGCGAGACCGCGCCCAGCAGTTTCGCGCTGACCACCGCCGTGGACATTCTGCTGGTACGGGCTGCCGCAACCACGGTGACGCCGCAGGAAGAGATGAACGGCACTGCCGAGCTGAACGTGACCTACACCCGCCCGGCCGTGGGGACGGCGTTGGTGGAGGCGCACGAAGTAGGTCGCGCGTCGTCCATGCGGGTGATGGAGTTCTCGGTGTCGGACGCGGATGGCGCGCTCGCGTTCGGTCGCAGCACCTACGCGGTTCGAGTGCGGAGCGCCCAATGACGGTGGAGGCACGGTTCGACGAACTGGCGAAGAGCTGGGAGGCGCGACCGCTGCTGCGTGAGCTGGGGATCACGGTGCGCGAGATCGAGCCCGGTCGCGCGCTGCTTGCCATGGAGCGGAACGGGACGAACGTCTCCGGCGTTCGCGATTCGATCAACGGCGGGGTGCAGGCGACCTACGCGGAGCTGGCGGCGCATATCGCGATCGGCACGCTGCTCGGTGATGGCGAGCGGATCGCCGGGACGCAGGACGTGAGCGTGTCATACGTCTACTCGGCGACCTCGATGTGGACGATCGCAGAGGCGCGGGTGCTGCGGCACGGGCGGCTCACCGTGGTCGACGTCGATGTGCGCGTGGGCGACGCGGGTGACGACGAGGGGCGACTGAACGCGAAGGCGCGCGTCACCTGCTCGCTGGCGCGGGCGCCAAGATGAGCGATTGGCAGGAATCGACCGAGGGCGACCTCGATCCTGATCTGACGGAAGAGGCGGGATACGGGGAGTGGGATCCGCCCTCGCGGGGATGGCTGCCGGTGGCGTTGCAGCTCTTCGGTCTGCTCGCGCTGCTGGCAATGCTTGGGACTGTGGTGATCACGGTGATTCGCTAGCGCATCGCTGCGGTTTCTCTGTCGGCCTGCATCGGACGTTCGGCAGTCGGCAGAGGCGGTTCGTGCTGCTAGCATGCGCCCGGTTTCATTGATCGAATGCACCGAACGAACCGAGGAGGGGTGATGGCGTACGACAAGCCGCTGCCGCAGGCGACGCCTGAGACGCAGGAATTCTGGGACGGGCTCAAGCGTCACGAGCTGCGGATTCAACAATGCAACGATTGCAACCAGTTCTACTTCTACCCTCGGCCGTTCTGCCCGAACCCGGGCTGTCGCTCTGAGAACGTCGAGTGGCAGACGGTCTCCGGCAAGGCGAAGCTGCACACGTATGTCATCTCCCACCGCGGCTTTGGTCCGTGGGCCGGTGACGTGCCATACGTGATCGCGGTTGTGGAGCTGGACGAGGGTCCGCGGATGATGAGCAACATCATCAACATCGAGCCCACGCCAGAAAATCTACCGGCCGATCTGCCGCTGGAAATTGTCTACGACGACGTCACCGAAGAGGTCACGTTGGCGAAGTTCCAGCCGGTCCAGGGCTAAGCGCGAAGAGGAGCAAGATCATGGGTAACTCTCGCGATTACAGCCACAAAGTGGCGATTGTTGGCGCGTCTGAGACTGAGACGGTTGGCCTGCTGCCAGACCGCTCGATGTTGCAGCTACACGCGGAAGCGGCGATGCGCGCGCTTGCGGACTGTGGCCTGACACTGGACGACGTGGACGGCGTGGCCACGGCCGGTCCCACGCCGGCGCAGCTCACCGAGTACTTGAACATCATCCCGCGCTGGGTCGATGGCACCTCGGTTGGTGGCGGTTCGTTCCTGATGCACGTGGGCCACGCGGTCGCCGCCATTCAGGCGGGTTACTGCGATGTGGTGCTGGTCACGCACGGCGAGTCCGGACGCTCCCACGTCGGCGTCGGCGGACGTGGCGCCGGTCCATCGACGATCGGCGGCCAGTTCGAGGCCCCGTTCGGTGTCTGGGGCCCGCCGAGCATGTTCTCCATTCCAATCGTGCGCCACATGCACGAGTACGGGACGACCGAGGAGCAGATGGCGGAGATCGCCGTTGCCACTCGGAAGTGGGCGGAGCTGAACCCGCGCGCGATGATGCGCGACCCGATCACGGTCGACGACGTGCTGAACTCGCGGATGATCGCGTGGCCACTGCACCTGCTGAACTGCTGCCTTGTCACCGATGGTGGTGGTGCACTGGTGCTGGTCAGCGAGGAGCGGGCCAAGGACTTCCCGAAGCCACCGGTCTGGGTGCTCGGTCGTGGTGAGGCGACGGCCCACACCAACATCAGCATGATGAAGGATATGACCGAGTGGACCTCGGCGATTCAGACGGGCAAGGACGCGTTCGCGATGGCGGGGATGACGCAGAAGGACATCCAGCACGCGATGTTCTACGACGCCTTCACCCACGTGCCGATGTATGCGCTGGAAGCCCTGGGCTTTGTGAAGCCTGGCGAGGGCGGACCGTACTTCGCCGAGGGCCACACGGCTCCCGGTGGCGACTTCCCGATGAACACCAACGGCGGCGGCCTCTCGTACACCCACACCGGGATGTACGGCATGTTCGCCATCATGGAGTCGGTGACGCAGCTTCGTGGCGAGGCCGGTGAGCGGCAGGTCGAAAACCTGCATACCAGCATGGTGCATGCACCGGCGGGGATGTTCTCCGGTACGTCCACGCTGATCCTCGGAAACGAATAACGCGCCTCAGAGGGGGCACAGGCGGGGACCGATTGCGGTCCCCGTCGCAGTTAACTAAGGAACAAGCCGGGAGGCGAACCGATGACGGACCACGAGTCACTCGATGTACTTGAGGCGATCCACTCGACGCCGGCCCGGCGGTTTCTGAAGCCGGACCCGATTCCAGACGATGTGCTGTGGGAGATCCTGGACGCGGCGATCCGCGGTCCCAGCGGCGGCAACCAGCAGGGCTGGGGCTGGATGGTGGTGACCGACGCCGAGGTGAAGCAGCAGATCCAGGACTGGTATCTGGAGGGCTGGAATCGCGCCTACGGTGGTCGACGTGACGCGATCATGGCCGATCCCGACGGCGGCGGACTTGGTCAGCGAAACTTCCTCTCCGCGGAACACCTGGCCAACCACCTGGCCGAGGCGCCGGTCTGGGTGATGCCGGTGCTGCGGAACGCTGGCTCGAACGCTCGTGCCGGTTCATCCGTCTACGGCGCTGTGCAGAACCTGATGCTGGCAGCACGAGCCCATGGCATCGGCGCGACGCTCACAACGCTCTACGCCGGCCACGAGGACGACGTGAAGCAGCTACTCGGCCTGCCAGACGATGCGATGACGATGGGCCTGATTCCGCTCGGCTATCCCGCGCGCGGGCGCTGGGCGCAGCCGAAGCGACAGCCAGTCGATGAGGTGACGCACTGGGGTCGCTGGGGCGAGCAGCGGGACCGTCCCGCCGCCGACTAGTGCGAGGCGGCTCGTCCGAGGCCGGGCGTCCGAGGCCGGGCGTCCGAGGCCGGGCGCTAGTCCTCGTCGTCCCACTCAAACTCGATCGCTTCATCCTCGTCACCCACGAGACCGAGAGCGACGAGCGCGCGGTAGGCGATCACTCCTACGATGCCGAGCAGGACGAGGCGCTTGAGGAGGCGGCCCATGGTGGTCTCCTTTGGTACATGGTTACGGCGAGCGCGCGGCCAACGATGACTGCGGCGCAGCACCTGAATTCCTTACAAGAGGATACGACAAGGCAAGGAGGAACAATCATGGCTGACTCGGTGGGCTTCATCGGCCTCGGGATCATGGGCGCCCCAATGGTGCGCAATCTGCTGGCCGCTGGGTTCGAGGTGACCGTCTGGAACCGCACCCGCGCTAAGTCCGAGGAGGCCGCGACACACGGCGCCTCGATCGGCGAATCTCCCGCCGACGTTGCGGCGCGCAGCGATGTGACGATCACCTGCGTGACCGCGACTGACGATGTGGAAGCGATGCTGGTGGGCACTGACGGCGCCCCGCCGCCCGTGATCGAAGGCGTCCGCTCCGGCTCCGTTGTGATCGACATGTCGACCATCTCGCCCGCGGCGACACGAGACTTTGGCGTTCAGCTCGCTGAGCGAGGGGTGCAGCTACTCGATGCGCCTATCTCTGGCGGGGAGCAGGGCGCGATCGGCGGCACGCTGTCGATCATGGTCGGAGGCGAGTCGGAGCCGCTTGAGCGGGTGCGACCAATCCTCGAAGCGATGGGCGCGCAGATCACCCACTGCGGGCCCTCGGGAGCCGGGCAGACGGTGAAGCTCTGCAACCAGATCGCGGTTTGCATCAACAACTTCGCGATGGCCGAGGCGCTGCTCTTCTGCGAAGCCAGCGGCGTGGATCCCTCGACGATGCTGGAGGCGATCAGCGCGGGGGCGGCGGGGTCCTGGCAGATCTCGAATCTCGGACCGAAGGTCGTCGCTCGCGATTTCGCTCCGGGCTTCAAGGTCGGGCTCCAGCAGAAGGATCTCCGCCTCGCGCTCGAAGCAGCAGACCAACTCCGCCTGCCGCTCACCGGCACCTCGATGGTCCATCAGCTCCTCGCAGCAGTGGAGCGCACTTCCGGACCCGACGTCGGCACCCAGGCGCTGGTCAACGCCCTCGAAGCGATGACAGGCATCGAGGTGGGGAGCAGCTCACCGTCGTGAGCGAACGTTGAGCGTCGGAAGACGAGCGTTAGACAAACTGTGGATAACTGCGCACTTGCCTAAGCAGCTAACACTTTGTATCGTTTCACTTGCGAGGTGGATTGGTGCAGGTGGTAACTGTTGCAGCAGATTTTTCGTCATGTAGCCCTTTCCCTCGTCGCGTTCGCTGCGCTCGTGGTCGGATCTCATCCGGGCATCGTGAGCGCCTCATTCATCGCGGACGGTTCATCACTCGTCACACGACCGGCTGAGCCGTCGTTCGTCGTCGATGTCTGGACTGAAGATGTCAGGCCGCGGCGCGCGCCCTCCGTCGCCGTCGAGGTGCTTGGCATCACGATCGCGGGACCCGAGCCGACAATGCCTCCCAGCATTCTTGAGACCACCCAGGTCATCTCTTACTACGGGTACCCCAAGGTCCGAGGGATGGGCGAGTTGGGACGGCACGATCCCGTAGCGGCAGCCGAGCGGATCAAGG
>JABIST010000137.1 GCA_018700215.1 Dehalococcoidia bacterium
CGCCCGCCTCGCCAAGCCCGAGCCAGGCGTCGAATGGCTCTGCGATTAGCGCAGGCAGCAGATGCTCGAACCCCGAGTTCAGTTGCACCGGCAGCACCCGCACCGTCAGCTCCACACCCGCCGGCGGGTCAGCTCCGATCACGCGCACCACCGCTTCCGAGGGATTCACGATCTCCTCGCCAAACGGCTCGAATCCGGTCAAGAGCAGGCGCATTGCTGCCTCCTCGGGTGTGACGTTATGTAGTCAGTGTCTCTTTGGTCGACGGTACCTGCCCGGCGATTCGCTCGTCCAACCGCGTCGCAGCGTCGAGCGCGCGGCCGAGCGCCTTCATCGCGGCTTCGGCGATGTGGTGGTTGTTCGAACCCGCGAGCTGCCGGACGTGCAGCGTCAGCTTGCCAGCGGTCGCGAACGAGCTGAGCACGTGCGACACCATCTCAGTCGGCGCCTCCCCGACTCGATCGCCGACGAAGTCCAGGCTGATCGCCGAGGATGGGCGTCCAGAGATATCGACCGCCACCTGGATCAGCGCCTCGTCCAGCGGCACCAGCGCATCGCCCATCCGCACGATGCCCGCGCGGTCACCCAGGGCGGCGTCCAGCGCCTGCCCCACGGCCAGCGCCACATCCTCCATCGTGTGGTGCTCGTCGATCTGCAGGTCGCCCTCGGCCTCCACCTTCAGGTCGAACCGGCCGTGTCGCGCAAACGCCGTCAGCATGTGGTCGTAGAACCCGATGCCCGTCGAGACTTCGGCCTCGCCCGTGCCATCCACGCTCAGCTCCACGTGGATGCGCGTCTCGGCGGTCTTCCGATCTACCGTCGCCGTACGATCAGCCACTGGCTGCTCCCAACTCTCCCGCGCTCAGTTCGTTGCCAATTTCGGCCAGCGCCGCGATCACGCGGTCGTTCTGCTCCGGCGTCCCCATCGAGATGCGAATGCAGTCGCGTAGCTGCTCGTTGCCGTAAGTGCGGATGAAGATCCCCCGACGACGCAGCGCCTCATTCACGTCGGCGCCCTGGTGTCCGGCGGCACGCACGAGCACGAAGTTGGTCTCCGAGGGGTACGGCTCCAGCCACTCCTGCTGACGCAACGCCGCGACCATTCGCTCGCACTCCGCGCGCAGGATCGCCGCGCGCCGGTCCAGCTCCTCGACGTCGTTCAGCGACGCAATTGCCGCCGCCTCACTCGCCGCGCCCGTGTTGTACGGCTGCTTCGCGCGCATCACCACGTCGATCGTCTCCGCAGCGGCGACGCCATAGCCGATCCGCAACCCGGCGAGGCCCGCCCACTTGCTGAACGTGCGCAGCACGATCAGCGCCGGCTCCGAGACCGCGCGCGCAGCTAGCGACTCCGTCTCGGCAAATTCGATGTACGCCTCATCCATCACGATCAGCGCGCCGCTATCCAGCAGCGGCTCCACCAGCTCCGCCTGCAACGAGTTCCCCGTCGGGTTGTTCGGCGTCGCCAGGAACACGACCTTCGCGTCGCGCGCCACCTCCAGCAACGCCGGCCCGTCCACGCTCCAGTCATCCAGCCGAGGCACGTCGACGAACTCCGCCTCGTGCAGCCCCGCATCGAACGCGTACATCCCGAAGGTGGGGCCGCAGGTCACCACGCGATCGCCCGGCGCCACCCACATCCGGAAGATCAAATCGATCAGCTCGTCCGAACCCGCCCCGCCAACAATGCACTCTGCCGGAACGCCAAGGTGCGCGCTCAGCGCAGCGCGGAGCCGACCCTGTGTCGCGTCGGCGTAGCGTTCTGCCGCGTACTTCCCGCGCAGCGCCTCCAGCGCCTTCGGCGAAGGCCCGTACGGGTTCTCGTTGCCGTCGAGCTGCAGCACCTGGTCCGCCGGCACGCCGTGCTCCGCCGCAATCGAGACAGCGTCGGCCAGCACCTCGTACGGCGGCAGACTGCGGATGTGCGGTCGCAGCGACGCGATCGGATCGAAGCGAGCCATCACTTGCCCTCGATCCGGCGTTCGATGCTGCTCGCGTGCGCGGTCAGGCCCTCGGAGCGCGCCAGCAGCGCGGCGTACGGCCCCTGCCGCTCCAACTCGTGCTCGTCGAACCGCACCGTCGAGGTGATCTTGAGGAAATCGAGGACTGACAGCGGCGACGCAAATCGCGCGGCCCCACCCGTCGGCATCACGTGGCTCGGCCCGGCGGTGTAGTCGCCCAGCACCTCGGGCGATGACTCGCCCACGAAGATGCCGCCCGCGTGGCGCACCTGCGGCAGCAGTTCGTCGGGTTCCGCGACCAGCAGGCAGAGGTGCTCCGGCGCGAACTCGTTCGCCAGCTCCACAGCCTGATTGAGGTCCGCCACCACCACGGCGCCGCCACGCGTAATCGCCGCCCGCGCGATCTCGCCGCGCTCGAGTGTCTCGAGCTGCACCTCGACCTCCCGTGCCACCGCCTCGGCAACCTCGCGGCTATTCGTGATCAGCACCGATGTCGAGAGCTTGTCGTGCTCCGCCTGCGCCAGCAGGTCCGCCGCGACGAGGTCGATCCGCGCCGATTCGTCGGCGATTACCAGCGTCTCGGTCGGCCCGTAGATCGCGTCGATCCCCACGCGGCCGAACATCTGCTGCTTCGCCAGCGTCACGAAGATGTTCCCTGGCCCGTAGATCTTGTCGACTCGAGGAATCGTCTCCGTCCCGAACGCCAGCGCCGCGATCGCCTGCGGTCCCGAGGCGCGGAACACTCGGTGCACGCCGGCCAGCCGCGCCGCGACTAGCTTCAGCGGGTTCACTCGCCCGTCCGGCATCGCCGCCGTCACGCCAATCAGCTCGTCGACGCCTGCCACCGAGCCAGGCACAGCGGTGTGGATCACCGAGGATGGCAGCGCGGCATCCGAGCCGGTCATGTAGATCCCCACGCGCTGCAGCGGACGCACGATCATTCCCGTGCCACGCGCGTCGAAGGATTGTGGCCCGTGCTCCAACTGCGCGCGGTGGTACTGCCGGACCCGGTTCACCGCGAACTCCACAGCGTCTAGCTGCTCCTGAGGTACCGTCGCGAAGGCTTCGCCCATCTCGTCGCGCGACACCTCGATCGTGTCGTACGAGGAGCCGTCGAAGCGTTGGGAGTAGCGCGCCACCGCCGCGTCGCCCTCCGCGGCGACCTCCGCGATGATCCGCGCCACGTGTTCCGTGGCGCTCAGCGGCTCGCCCCACAGTTCGGTGATGCTCGTCTGCTGCGCCTCGGGCAGCTCGATCTCGGTGAACGGCTGACGCCCAATCACCTCGGCGCGCGCAGCCTCCGCACCTTCCACAATTCGTAGCGAAGCTGTGCTGGTCTTCGTAGCTGGGGTCACCGCAGATACCGCCTGACTCGTTCTTGCATGATCTCCTCGGCGTGCTCCCAGAAACGGTCAACCCGCTCCTGTGACACCACGCCAAGCGCTTCTTTCACAATGTCGCTCGGATCCTCGCAGCAGGCGTCTATGTCGTGCTCGCTGAATCCGGCGCCTTCCAGGTGGCGCATCATCATCGGCCGGAACCGTGAATAATCCGGCTCCAGACCCGCCACCTCGTTAATCATCTCGAACCAGCGCGCAAGGTTCTCGTCCTCAATGAACGGCACCCCCGGCGGCGGCGCGCTCTCGGCAAGCGCACCCTGCAGTTCCACCCGCGTCTGATCGTCCAATCGGTCCAGCCGGTCCAACTCGTACTGCAGCACGCGATCCCACACGTTGCTACGCGGGTCGGCGTCGATCTCCGAATAGATGCCAAACGTCGGCCGGTAGATCTCTTCCACCCACGCCTCGTCCAGCACCAGGTGCGTGATGAAGCCTGCGATGAAGGCCGTCGTTGCGGCGTCCAGTCCGGCTGGCTTCCGCAGCTCCGGGTGCGCCTCCAGCATCCGCTCCACCGAGTCTTGCCGTTCGAGGTCATCGAGGTCGAAGAAGTGGGTGTCGGCTCGCTCGCCACGCGTGATGACGCGGATGTCTGGCGCGGTCGATCCCAGGTAGAAGGCGCCGCGATCTGCATCGATCTCCGGCAGCCCGAGGATCGCCGCCAACCGGCGGGCGCGGACCATGTGTGACCCGAGCGACGGCATCTCAGCTCGCCCCTACTCCGCGTCATCCGCACCACCGCGCAGTCGGGCGACGAACTCGTCTCGGAGTTCGCCCCGGCGGCCTGGTGGCCGGTCCCGGTGACCGATCGCGCAGTTGGTGGAATTCATCATGACGTCCAGCATACGCAGTCCGTTCGCCCGCAAGGTCTCCCCGGTCTCCGTTCCTTCGATCAGAATCTCCGCGTCCTCCGGGACGAACCCTTCCGAGGCCCCCGACAGTGGGATCACGCGATACCGCCCCAGGTGCTTGTCCCGCGCGTACTGGTCCGCCAGCGACGCGTACTCCGAGGCGAGGCGGATCGTCCGCCCCGGGTCGTCCTTCCGCCAGTAAGCGACTGCTTCGGCGATCGTCTCCGCCGGCAGGTCATTCGGGACCACGGCGCCCAGCTCGTAGTTGGAGCGGCGCAGGTCGCAGAGCTGGTCAATTGGCGCGGACGGGAACGACGAACGAAACACGCCCAGCCAGTCCTGCCCGGTCAGCGCCAGGTCGAATCCACCGAGTGCCACGGCGCGCGGCATATCTTGCGGCCGCATCACCTTCACCTCGACGCCCTCCATCGAGGAGCGTGGGCGGCGATCAGCACGTTTCTCTTCGTAGCCCTCGAACTCGATGCCGGCGGCGGCCAGCGCGGCCGCGGTGTGACGCTGCGCGTGGCCATCTGGCACCGCGATCCGGAACGTCTCGCGCTCCGGTCGTGGTGCGGGCGCCGCGCGCTCTCTGTCCACCTGCAGCGGAGCCGGCGTCACCACACCGATGTCCTGCGATCCCAGCGGCAGCGACAGCAGCGGTGCCAGCGCGGCATCGAGGTCACGTTGTGACAGCGACTCACGGTTGCCGATCAGCCAGACGCCACCACGGTGCGCCTCCGCCAACACATCGAGCCCCTCGGCTTCGAGGTCGCTCTTCGGTCCGATCGCCAGCTCGGCGTCGTCCGGTGGCCACGCCTCGGACTGCGCCCACACCTCAAACAGCCGGTAGTTCGGAATCCGCAGCCGGCTCAGCACGTGGTGGGCCAGGTTCGGGTACTCGGTCGCGACACGCACGACGCCCGCAGCCAGCCCTTCGAGCGTCGTCCCAGCCGCGCCCGCGATCACGACCGGCTCGCTCGGTAGGTCCAGCGACCGCAGCGGCACGATCGAGTCGTGGTGGTATCGCACCAACAGCTCGTCCACCCAGGTGCGACTGCAGATCGCCAGGTCGTAGTTCCCGAGGGCGACCTGGATCGGCACGTCCTCGTCCGCGAACACCCGCACCTCGACGCCCGGTCGGCCATCGACCTCGAAGCGATAGACACGCGAACCCTCGCCGTAGCCCTGCGCGACGAACCCCACCTCGCGAAGCTGCTCCGCCAGCGGCGTGCGAAGGTCGCCTCGCGGCAGCGCGACGCGAATCGGTGCCCCGTCTGCGCTGGTCACGATGCGCCGCCATTCTGCGCCAGGTCGGCCAGCCGCAGCAGGTACGCCGCGAACCCCGAGGCTGGAGCGGCCGCGCCGCCCACCGACTCAGTCAGCCCGTCGTAGCGTCCGCCGGTGATGCACTCAACCCCACCCGCGGTCACACGGAACGTCAGCCCGCTGTAGTACTCAAAGTTCCCCGCCGTCGCCGGCAGGATGCGATACGCAGCCCCCGCGGCATCCAACGCGCGTGCCGCACCCTCCAGGTCTGTCAGCGCCTGCTCAATCCCCGGCACCAGCGGTAACAGCGCCGTGCGCAGGTTCGCCACGTATCCCGGCGAGTCACCGTCCACCCCGGACAGGAGCCGCAGCGCCGCGGCGCCTTCTGGCTTCGCCGCGGTCAGGTCCTCGATCACCGTCTCGTCGCCCGCGACCATCCGGTCGTAGGCCGCTAGCTGCGCCGCCGTGTCCACACCCACCGAGGCGAGCACGGCCCGCACCAGTCCGGCGTGCGCCAGATCCACTCGGCGATCCTCGATGCCCAGCGCCTCAAGCAGTTCCACCGCCAACGTCAGCAGCTCCGCGTCGCCCTCGGCCGCCGGTGCCCCGAACAGCTCCACGCCGCACTGCCATAGCTCGCGGTCCGCGTCTCCCGGCTCGAAGCGGTAGACCGGCTGAACGTAAGAGACTCGCGCCACATCGTTGCCGCTCGCCGCATACCAGCGTGCCGTCGGCACGGTCGCATCAGGTCGCAACACCACGCGCTCGCCGCTCCAGCCGTCCCAGTCGAGGAACGAGTAGACGCGGTCGAGCATCTGTGGCGAGAGCGCGCCCGCACTCGTGTAGAGGTGCAGCGGCTCAATCGTCGGGGTTCGCACCTCGTCGTAGCCGCGGGCCCCCGTCACGTCCAGAAAGCGGCTCTCCACCTTCCGAAAGCGACGCATCGCCTCCGGATCCAGTTCACGCATTCCACTGCTGCGCCAGGCATTCGCTGAGTCAGGCATCGCTGTATCTCCGTCGTCGTCCGATGGGCTCGCTGCCCGGTTCGGTTCAGTCTCTGAGGCCGCCGTCGTGGTCATCATTCATCGCTCCTCGACGTCCTGCGCTCGCGGACCGGCTTCGCGGTGTGCAGGACGCACAAAAAACGCCGCGAGGCGGTGCCGTCGCGGCGATTCGTTCGAGGCGTATCCGGGTGCTGCTGCTACCGGGACGTCCGCGCGCGCGACGGCAAATCATACAGATGTGCATGAGCATGAGCGTGCGTCGCGTGGATTACTGACCAGTTCATCGTGATCGAGCGTGGCAGGGCCGTTCTCCAACGTCAACCGCTGGATGCTGGGATCACCACGTCACCCGCGGAGATCTCGTGCATGCGCCCGTTCTCCTCGCGAACGATCAGCTCCCCGCGCGCCCCGAGGTCGACCGCGACGCCCATCAGCGGTCCGTTCGAGAGGTTCACGGTCACCCGCTGCCCCAGCGTGGCCAGTTTGGCACGCCAGTCATCCAGCACCCGTTGCGGCTCGTCGTCCACCTGCGCCAACCGCGGCTCCAGTGCGTTCGCCAGCGCGGCCAGCAGCTCCTCGGTGCTCGGCAGACCGCCGCCCAGCTCTTCCAGGTTGGTCGCAATCGCTGCAATTGCCGGCGGCAGCACAGGATTTGGTCGCCGGTTCACACCGATCCCAAGGAAGACGTCCATCTCCCCGTCGCGTGTGCGCGCCTCGGCCAGGATCCCGCACAGCTTCTTGCCGTCGTGCATCACGTCGTTCGGCCACTTGAACTCCAGATCCACGCCGGAGACGGTCTGTGCCGCCTCCGCCACCGCGAGAGCGGCGGCGAGCGTGATCATCGGAGCGTTCGGTGCGACGCGCGGCTTGATGTAGAACGTGACGTACAGACCCAGATTCGGATCCGAGACCCACTGCCGCCCCAGCCGACCTCGGCCGCTCAGCTGCTGTCCCGCGACGCAGGCGAAGCCCGCCTCGACCGTCGGTTCGTCAGTGACGAGGTCTCGCGCATCATCCATCGTCGAACTCGTCGACTCGCGATATTCGACGCGCGTGCCGAGTTGCTGCGTGGTCAGGAGTTCGCGATAGCGCTTGAAATTGAAAGGCATATGCTCCTTGCACCGGATCGTCGGAAGCATACGCCGGGCAAAGAAAAGGGCCCACCGGCATTGGCCAGTGAGCCCGTAAAGTCCCCATAGGACAGGGGTTGTTAGGTCGAAATCACCTCCAAGATGCTCCGACCCTCCGTGTCGCAATGGCGACTACAATCAACATCCATGCGCATCACCCCCTTTCCTGAGATCGACAATAACGATCTGGGGGTAAGCGCGTCAAATCGATGAGCAAGGTGATCAGTAGTCGCCCTGCCGGGGCTGCACCTAGTCCCCTGTCACGGCCCTCACTGCAGCCTCCGCAGCACCCACAATCTGGTCGATCTCCTCGGCGTTCACCACCAGTGGCGGCGCCATCAGCAGCTCGTCGTTGATGATCCGAGGAATCACGCTGCCCTCGTCGCGCATGTGCGCCATCACCTTCGCGCCGTGGCCTTCGGCAACGTCGTAAGCCTCGCCGGTTCCGGCGTCCTTGACGATCGAGATGCCCGCCATCAGCCCGAGCCGGCGGATGTTTGTCACGTGCGGGTGGCCATCGAAGGCTGCGTGCAGCTTCTCGCCGAGGCGCTGGCCCATCCGATCCGCGTTCCCAACCAGGTCTTCGTCTTCCATGATCTGGAGGTTTCGCAGACCCACCGCCGCCGCCGTCGGGTGCGCGCTGTTCGTGTAGCCGTGCATGAACTTCGCGTCCGCCGGCAAGTTCTTCATCGTCTCCGCGATCTTGTCGCTCACGATGAACGCGCCCATCGGGATGTACGCCGACGTGATCGCCTTGGCGATCGAAACGATGTCTGGCTGCACCCCCCAGTGCTCAAGTGCAAACCACTTGCCGGTCCGCCCGAAGCCGGTGATCACTTCATCGACGATCAGGAGCACCTCGTACTTGTCGCAGATCTCGCGGATGTGCGGGAAGTAGTCGTCCGAAGGCGTGAAGATGCCGCCAGCGCCCTTCACCGGCTCGGCGATGAACGCCGCTACCGTCTCTGGCCCTTCGCGCAGGATCGCCTCTTCCAGCCACTCCGCCGTCTCGCCGTCAGTGTTCGGCTCGTCCGCGCTCTCCGGATTCGAGGGCGGCGCGGTGTGGCTGATGTTCGGCATCAGCGGGCCGAAGTACTTCCAGAACGGCGGCAGCCCAGTCATCGAGGCGGTCGCCAGCGTGCTGCCGTGGTACGACCGAGGTCGCGAGATCAGCTTCACCTTGTCGTGGCGCCCCTGCAGGTTCCAGTAGAAGCGCGCCATCTTGAATGCGCCCTCGTTCGACTCACCGCCCGAGTTGGTGAAGAACAGCGCCTCCATGTTGTCGTAGCAAAGGTCCACCACCTTGGTCGCAAGCTGAATCGCCGGCACGTTCGAGAAGCCGTTGTAACCGTTGGCGAACGCCACCTTCCGCATCTGCGTCGCGGCAGCCTCCGCCAGCTCCTCGCGACCGTGCCCAACTGCAACGTTCCACAGCGACGACAGCCCATCGATGTAGCTGCGCCCTCGCACGTCGGTCAGCCACACGCCCTTGCCGCTTTCGAAGATCAGCGGCTGCTCGTGCTGCGGCGCGTAGTGCTGCGAATGCAGCAGGTGCGCGCGGTCGTCTTCCACCAATTGTGCGATCGTCTGTTCGTCCAGAACTGTCATGGCTCCCCGCCCTCTGTGCTTGCTGATTGGAGGTGAATCGCAGGCTACCGCAGCGCCGCCGTTCGAGGACAATCGGGGCCGTCGATGTCTACCCGAATCGCTGCGAGATGAGCTCCCGCGTCACCTCGCGGTCATCCCACGGCTGCGTCCCGCTTGCACGTTCGATGCTGCGCTCGTGCCCCTTGCCGGCGATTAGCACCAGGTCCCCCGCCTCCGCCAGCGCCAACGCCCGATCGATCGCCTCGCGCCGATCCAGCACCCGCTCGAACTGCTCGCCCTCCACCGCGCCGCCCGCCGTCATCGCGATCGCGATCTCCGCGATGATCGCCTCGGACCGCTCACTGCGCGGGTCTTCTTCCGTCAGCACCGTGTAGTCCGCCAGCTCCGCCGCAACGCCGCCCAGTCCTGACCGCCGATCAGGGGAACGTTCCCCCGCGCAGCCGAACAGCACAATCAGCCGCCCACCAACCACCGGGCGCAGCGTCTCTAGGACCAGTCGCATCGCCTCCGGCGTGTGCGCGTAGTCCACGATCACGTCGAACGGTGCACCGCTGATCGGCTCCATCCGGCCTGGTACACCTCGGCAGGCCGCCACCCCGGCTGCCAGCGCCTCGATCTGCAACCCGAGCGCCGCTCCCGCCGTGATCGCCGCCGTGGCATTCGAGACGTTGAAGCGTCCCGGCAGCCGCACACTCGCTTCAATGCTGTCGTCACCCGCCGTCAGCGTGAACGTCGAACCGTCGGACCACTCCATCAGCTCGTCGGTCTGCACGTCGGCGCTGTCGTTCTCGATGCCGTACGTCACCACCCTCGCCCGCGTCCGATCGGCGAAGTACTGCCAGCTTTGGTCATCGGCGTTCAGCACCGCCGTGCGCTGTGGCGCCCCGTGCGGCTGGTCGTTCAGCATCTCGAACAGCACGCCCTTCGCCTTCCGGTACTCCTCGAACGTTCCGTGGAAGTCGAGGTGATCCGGGCTCAGATTCGTGAACACGCCCACATCGAACGTGCACCCATCCAGCCGATGCAGCGCAAGGCCGTGCGAGGTGGCCTCGACGATCGCGTGTGTGCAGCCCGCTTCCACCATGTCGCCCAGCAGCCGCTGCACAGTCGGTGCCTCCTGCGTCGTCAGCCTGATATCCAGCGGCACCGCCTCGCCCGCGATCCGTGTTTCGATCGTCGAGAGCAGCCCGCACTTCAATCCGGCCATCTCCAGCCCCGCCAGCGTCAGAAACGCCGTCGTCGACTTCCCGTCCGTCCCGGTGATTCCAATCACCGTCAGCGTCCGCCCCGGGTAGCCCTCGTGCGCCGCAGCCACCGCCGCCATCACCGCCCGAGGATCACGAACCCCGACCACCGGCACGCCGAGGTCGCTCAGCTCCTCGACCCGCTCGCCCGACGCCAC
>JABIST010000335.1 GCA_018700215.1 Dehalococcoidia bacterium
CCCGCGACGCCGTCGCCCACCACCCCTTCATCTCCTCCGCCGTCCTCAACGCAGAGGCCACCGAACTCACCATCACCGATATCGCCGGCCTCGAAGTCTCCTTCATCCCCAACCCACCCGATGCCCTCGCCCGAACCCGCACCGATGCCGAACTCGAACAAGACGCCGCCGCCCGAGCCTCCGAATGGGACGCCCTCCTCGCCGGTGGCGGCCTCATCCTCATCCCCACCGAAGGCCCCACCCTCACCGCCGCCGCCACTGCCGCCGTCGACCTCGTCGCCCAGATCGACGAAGCCATCGCCCTCCCCGCGGCCGAACGCGAAACCCGCCTCCTGGAACTGCTCACTCACGAAACCGTCGTCACCGAACTCATCGCCAACTACCAACCCGCCGCCCAATCGAGTCGCCCCCGCCCCACTCCCCCACTCACCGCGAACCTCCCCGCGCAGGACACTGACCCGCGCGCCTTCCCGGTCGCGCTCAGCCGCCAACTCACCGCGCTCGGCAACTCATCCGTCAATCAGGCCGCCGGCACCATCTCCCAGCCCCCCGGCAAACCCGAGGCCTACGTCTTCGCCACCCTCTATGACGCCGATTCAGATCCCTTCACCGCCGTCCTCCAGTCGGAGGGCTATCAGGTCTGGGGCTACGACTCCCTCGATAGCGGCTTCGGCGGCCGAGGATTCGAATACTTCCTCTCCACCAGCGGCACCGGCGCGCTCTATCTCGCTACACACGGCAGCCCCCGCGGCGTCTCCGTCGAATCCTTCGCCAATCAGGCGGATGCCGGCCGCGTCCACACGCGGCTCTCGCGCACTCAGGCAGGCAACTTCGGCTGGTGGACCGCAACAGACGGAACCTGGTGGCTCACCATCACTGTCCAAGGGCTACAAAACCTCTGGCAGAGCAACAACACCATCGTCCACGCCGCCATCTGCAACTCCAATAGCCTCAACGCCGGCTTCCAGGCACGCGAATACTTCTCCTATCAGCCCACCACCAGCTGTGCCATCGCCACCCCGGACACCACCCTCCTCTGGCAACGCATGTCCGGACAACAGGGCAACGGCGCATTCCGCCCAGCATCCATCGCCTTCGGCCAGGGCGGATTCTCCGGCGGCTTCAGACACAACGACGGCTCCCCTGAAGACGACACCGTCGTCTCACCCGGCGTCCTCGCCTTCAGCAACATCGAAATCCCCGTCGGTCAAAGCGCCTTCGTCACCATCAAATTCGATGCCTACCTGGATGCCACCGTCCCCAGCAAAGCCCTCACCCGCATCACCGGCTGCATCCAACCCGCCGGCGAAGCCAGCTACGAATTCCAGCGCGGCGAATTCGGCCTCATCGTCCCCGTCACCGCCACCACAATCGGCACCGGCGGAGTCACCGTCATCGCCAACATGACCCGCTCCCCCGGCCTCATCCATCTCGATGGCAACCAGAACCCCGTCGGCACCAACCACGTCGCCCAGAATCGCGATGACTACGTCGGCTCAGTCACCTGCGTCTCCGCCGGCATCGCCACGCCCTCACCCACCACCGGACTCCAGCCCCCCACCCCAGAACCCACCTCCACCACCGAAACAGAAGACCCCACCGAGCCACCTGAGACCGAGATCCCCGATCCCTCCACCGACGCCACCCCTCACGACCCTCGCAACTCCATCCCGCCCAACAAGGTCCTCGTCTTCTACCTCGGCGGCGTCTTCTACGACGCCACCGGCCTCGTCAGCATTGAAGCCCACCTCCCCTTCTGCTCCTACCTCCACGTTCACGGCGGCCCCATCGCCCCCGTCCTCCCCACCGGCGGCTCCTCCGCCTCCGAACACCTCGGCGAATGCGGCTTCGGCCCCCCAAACTTCTACCTCATCGACCGCCCCAACTAACCGTTCGCTGTCGGCCGCCAATCCAGCGTCTCCAGCCGCTCGTCCGCTCGAATCGACGCAATCAGCCGCTCCGACCCACTCACCTTCGTCGCCCAAAAATCCCAGTCCGTGTAGACCAACCACGAACGATCTCGCGGCCAGAAATTACTCGGTGTCGCCCGCTGTCCCGCCGGCCTATCCATCAACTGTGGCAAGTCCCGCAACAGCCCGACGAAGACTCCCTCCAGATCCCTCAACCCAGCCGCCGCCACCGAGTAGTACGCCAGACATTCGCCATCCGCCGTCTCCGCCTCCAGCAACTCCAGCAGCGGCCCTAGCGACTCCGAGTCCAGCGAACCTCCACTCGGTGGCAGCAGTTCGATCGGCCAACTCTGGTATGGAAACCACCGGAAGCACGGCGGTACGCGAGCTTCACCGAAGTCGACATTCAACCGCTCCGCGAGCTCCATCCACCGCACCCGCTGCCACCCGTCCCCCGGATGCTCGGCATAGCCGAGACCTGACCCGATCACCATGGTCCGCTCGTCCAACCCCAGGGGATCCGGCTCCACCTCACCTCGGCGAAGCCCCTCCTTCTCCACTTCGTCGTGCGTCATTCCCTCGAAGCCCTCGAACTCGGCGTGCTCATAGATCGCGTTGAGCACCCAGATCGAAGCAGGCCACCCCCTCGCGTCAAAACCAGCCCCGGGAGGCTCCTCGCTCGCCGCCTCAAGCCACCCCCACCCCAACTCCGGATCGGTCTCCAGCCGCCACCGAGGTCGCAACCGTCCTCTGAGCCAACGAAAGACACTCATCGCCACACCCTCGTTCTCAGAACCACGCTTGGCATCTTGTCAGAATCCCCAAAACCACAGCCCCGAACCCCACCACCCCGTAAACTCGTAACCCTCGACGAAAGGCAGCCCCCACCGTGACCGAAGAACACACCTACTCCGCCACCTCCACCAACACCCGCTCCATCCTCCCCGCCGACATGATCTCCGTCGAAGAAGCACGCACCCGCATCCTCCAACAATTCGCCCGACTCGACCCCATCGAGGTCCCCCTGCTCCAGGCCGTCGGCCAGGTCCTCGCCACCGATGTCGTCGCCACCTTCAACATCCCCCCGCTCGCCAACACCGCCATGGACGGCTACGCCGTCCGCGCCCAGGACACCGCCGGCGCCACCTACGACACCCCGCTCCAGCTCGATGTCATCGGCTACCTCCCCGCCGGCGAAGTCTTCGACCGGGAAGTCGCCCCCGGCCAGGCCGTCCGCATCATGACCGGCGCCCCCATCCCCCCCGGCGCCGACTCCGTCGTCCCCTTCGAGGAAACAGACGAATACGGCGATACCACCTCCGAGGAAGACCTCTCCGCCCGCACCCGCGTCCGCATCGATGTCGAAGCCAACCCCGGCGCCAACGTCCGCGACGCCGGCGAAGACATCAAAGACGGTGAAACCGTCCTCCCCGAAGGCGCCACCATCGGCCCCGCCCAGGTCGGCGTCCTCGCCTCACTCGGCCTCGACAGCGTCCCCGTCTACCGACGCCCCGTCGTCGCCATCCTCTCCACCGGCGACGAACTCCTCCGCCCCGGCGACCCCCTCGAGCCCGGCAAAATCTACGACTCCAACGCCTTCTCCCTCGCCGCCCAGGTCCAGAGCTTCGGCGGCATCCCCCGCGTCCTCGAAGTCGCCCGCGATACCGTCGAAGCCCTCACCGCCCGCATCCACGAAGGCCTCGCGGACGCAGACCTCCTCGTCACCTCCGCCGGCGTCTCCCGCGGAGACTTCGATGTAGTAAAGACCGTCCTCGCCAACGAAGGCGAAGTCGGCTTCTGGACCGTCAAAATGAAGCCCGGCAAACCCCTCGCCTTCGGCACCTTCCGAGGAGACAACGGCCGACAGGTCCCCCACCTCGGCCTCCCCGGCAACCCCGTCAGCGCCATGCTCACCTTCGAACTCTTCGGCCGCGCCGCCATCTTCAAAATGCTCGGCAAAGAGCACGCCTGGCCCCGCCCCCTCATCCGCGCCACCGCCAAAGATCGCATCCGCAACACAGACGGCCGACGCTTCTACGCCCGCGTCATCCTCAACGAGGAAGGCGACGAACCCACCGTCTCCCTCACCGGCCCGCAAAGCTCCGGCATCCTCACCTCAATGGCCCTCGCCAGCGCCTTCGCCATCTGCCCCGAAGACACCGAAGCCATCGAACCCGGCCAACAATGCGACGTCATCCTCGTAGACCGCGAACGCGCCCTCTACGGTGCTGCAGGCTCCGCCCCCGCCCCCAGCTACTGACGCCACCCGTCGTCCTCACCCTCACGATGCGTAAGGTCCCAACCTCCGTACCCGAACGCCACTACTAGACGACCGCCCGAGGTGCTTCGATCGAACTCAACCGCGAGCGAAAGTGCGGGTGACCTCAAATGACCAAATACCTCACCACCCTCCTCGCGTCACTCCTCGCACTCCTCCTCCTCGCCTGCGGCGGCAGCGAAGCCGGCGAAACCAACGAGGGCCGCACGCTCCCCCCTGTCACCGACGCCCCCGCAACCACCGAGGGCGACCGACTCGATGGACTGACCGTCGCGGTGCACGAAACCCCTGGCTGAGGCTGCTGCGGTGGGTGGGTCGTGTACCTGCAAGACCATGGCGCCACTGTCCAGGCAGCCGCGGACCCCAACCTCGACGCCTTCCGAGCGCAACACCACGTCCCGCCCGCCGCACTCTCCTGCCACACCGCCATCGTCGAGGGCTACGTGATCGAGGGACACATCCCCGTCCCCGCCATCCTCCGCCTCCTCGCCGATCGCCC
>JABIST010000134.1 GCA_018700215.1 Dehalococcoidia bacterium
CCGAGGCCGGCGCCAACGTCTCCGTCACCACGATCCGCGACGACGCCGGCGAAGCCTCCGAGGCCAACTCGATTCTCGAGGCCTGCACCGCCCTCGGTCGCTCCGGCGTCGCACGCCAGGTCGACCTCACCGACACCGCTGCCGTCGAAGCCGCGGTCGCGGCAATCGAGGCCGAGGTCGCTCCGATCGACATCCTGGTCCACGCCGTCCAGGAAGCGAACATCAAGCCCGTGCTCGATTCCAGCGTCGCTGAGTGGCGCAACGAGCTCGAGCGCAACGCCACCACACTCTTCGTCACCACGCAGGCCGTCGGTCGGCGCATGGTCGAGCGCGGCTACGGCCGCATCACCACCTTCACCTCGGTCCTCCACGACCGAGGTATCCCCAACGCCGCCCTCTTCGGCGCGTCGCAGGGCGCGGTGCTCGGCTACACCAAGTCGCTCGGCCTCGAGTGGGGTCGCAACGGCGTCACCGTGAACACCATCACCCTCGGCTTCTTCGACGACGTCCCCGGTATCCAGGGCGACGAAGAGATCCACGCCATCCTCGAGCGCTACATCCCGCTCCGCCGCCTCGGCAACCCCGAGGACGTGCAGGGCGCCGTCGTCTACCTCAGCTCCGAGCTAGCAGCGTTCGTCGACAGCGAAACCTTCGTCATCGACGGTGCGATCCAGGTTCACGCGTAACGAGGGCGGGTCGAAGCGATGTACGGAGTCACGATCCAGGCGGCGAACCCACCGGATGCCGTCGCACAGATCATCCAGGCCGAACAGGCCGGCGTTCAGGTCGCCTGGGCGAACATGGGCGCCGCCGGTGGTGCGGACCTGATGCCGGTCTTCGGCGCTGCCGCCGCACAGACCGAACGCATCCACCTCGGCAATGCGATTCTCCACACCTGGGGACGCCAGCCCGTCGCCTTCGCCCAGGAAGCGATGGCCATCGAGGGTTTTGGCCCCGGCCGCTTCCGCCTCGGCATCGGCCCCACCACCGCCTTCTACGTCGAGCGCTTCTACGGCGTCCCGTACACCAAACCGCTGACCAACCTCCGCGAGTACCTGATCACCATCCGCGCCCTACTCCACGAGGGCAGCGTGGACTTCCAGGGCTTCCACGTCAGCTCCAAAGCGCGAATCAACCCCCACGCCCCCGTCCCGGTCATGGCCTCCGCGCTCCGCCCCAAGTCCTACGAGCTGTGCGGCGAACTGAGCGATGGCGCCATCTCCTGGATGAGCCCGCTCCGCTATCTCGTCGATACCGCGCTCCCCGCGCTCCAGGCTGGTGCCGCCTCCGCCGATCGTGACGCCCCACCGCTCGTCGCTCACATCCCGATCGCCGTGAACACCGATCGCGAGGCGGTCCACCAGATGGCCCGCGAGCAACTCGCCATGTACGCCCGCGTCCCCAACTACCAGGGCATGTTCGCCGCCGCCGGTTACGACGTCACCGATGGCTACGGCGATGACCTGCTCGCAGACCTCGTCGTCTCCGGCACAGAGGCCGAAGTGGTCGCCGGTCTCCAGCGCTGGCGCGAAGCCGGAATCGGCGAAGTGCTCGCACACCCCCTCATCGATGCCAACGATCGAGAAGGCTCCATCGCCGCCGCATTCGCCGCGGTCGCCGCCGCCGCACAATAAATCCGCGCCCTTCGCTCCCCGAAGCCCGCCAGACGCGCTATTCTCACCCAGCGCTGAGGAGGCGACGACATGGGCCACTGGGAAGACGTCTACCGCAACAAGCTGCACTCGGCGGATGACGCCGCCAGCCTGATCCCCGATAAGTCGTTCATCGTCCAGAGCCTCGCCGTCGGCGAGCCTCCTGCACTCCTCGAGGCCGTCGCCAACCGCGCCCGCAACGGCGGCTTCACCGAACTGCGCATGACCAGCCTGCTGCCGATGGCTGCGAGTGCCCGCACCATCCTCCAGGAGGATGTCCGCGACGTGATCCACTGGGAGTCGATGTTCGCCAGCGGTGCGGACCGCGGCCTCATCAACTCGGGCGCCGCCCTGTTCAACCCCGCCTTCTTCCACCAGATTCCCCGCCTGATCACTGAAAACATGGACGTCAACGTCGCCCTGATCGGCGTCTCCCGCATCGACCGCCACGGTTACATGAGCCTCGGAACCAACGTCGATGTCGCCAAGGCCGCCATCGCCAAGGCCGATGTCGTGCTCGCCGAGGTCAACCAGCACATGCCTCGCGTCCACGGCGACTCCTGGGTCCACATCTCCGAAGTGGACGCCGTCATCGAGCACGACGCGCTGCTGAACGAACTCCCGACACCCCCCGAACGCGAAGAAGACGAGGCGATGGGCAACCTGATCGCCGAAATGATCCCCAACGGCGCCTGCATCCAGCTCGGCATCGGCGGCGTCCCCAACGCCGTCGCCAAGAGCCTCATGAACCACCGCGACCTCGGCATCCACACCGAGATGTTCGTCGACTCCATGGTCGACCTCGTTGAACGCGGCGTCGCCAACGGCTCCCAGAAGGCCTTCCATCCCGGCAAGGCCCTCTACGCCTTCGCCGCCGGCTCCCAGCGCATGTACGAGTTCCTCGATGACAACCCGTACATCGAAGCCCACCCCGTCTCCTACACCAACTTCCCGCCAAACATCGCCCGCAACGACAACGTCATATCCGTGAACTCCACCATCGAGGTCGACCTCACTGGCCAGTGCTGCTCCGAGTCGATCGGCACCGACCAGTTCAGCGGCACCGGCGGCCAGCACGACTACGCCCGCGGCGCTTACGACTCCAAGGGCGGCAAGTCGATGATCGCCTTCTACTCCACCGCCCGAAGTGGAGAGGTCTCCCGCGTCGTCTCCACGCTCCGCACCGGCGCCATCGTCACCACGCCGCGCAACGAAGTCCACTGGATCGTCTCGGAATACGGCGCCGCCAACCTCAAAGGCAAGTCCACCCGCGAACGTGCCAAGGCCATGATCAGCCTCGCCCACCCCAAGTTCCGCGACGAACTCACCGCCGATGCGAAGAAGCTGAACTACATCTAGCGGCACCCACCGGGGCGGTCGCTGCACCTGCCGGCGCCCGTCTAGTCCGCTTCTTACGCGGTTCCTACCTACCGTCGACGATCTCTGGCCCCCGCGCACCCTAGCTTCGAAGCAACCCTCTCCGAGGTGTGCGTACTGCCGATCGTCAGATCGGCTGAAGCGGGAGTGACAATGGTCGATTCTCTGACTCAAGACTGGACCCCAACTCCAGCGAATCGCACCCGGCTGTCCTACTCCACGCCAAGCACCGTGCGCGACGTACACACCCAAATGCTGCTCGCCACCCAGCTCAAGCACGCCTCCAACCCGTGGACCCGATTTCAGCGCCTGATGCTGCGTTCGCCGCTAGCTGCCCAGAGCGGCCTCGTGGTCGCACGCGCGCGCTGGGCACACACGCTCTTCATGCGCTCCCGCATCGATGTCGTCTTCTACGACGACTGGCGTCGAGTCACTCATGTCTCCCACGGTGTCCTACCGTGGCTCGGTCTCGTCTGGGGTGGCCGCGAAGCTCGTGGTCTCCTCCAACTGCCCGCCGGTGCCGCTCAGGACGTCCAGGTGGGGCACACCCTCGAGTTCCTGCCGTAGTCTCCAGTCCACACGCCCTGCGCCGGACTCACCGCCCTCGCGACTAAAGCTCAACCACCAGCCCGCTGCGTGCCGCGTCCACCCACGGCCGCTCCGCCTGCACCTTCGCGACGATCGCGTCCAGCTCCGTATCAGTGCGATGGATGTCGTGGCTCACCGTCAGCAGCCGCTCCACGCCGGCAGCCTCCGCCGCCTCAATCGCCCGCTGCCACGTGCTGTGCCCCCACCCCTCGTGCTCCACATAATCCGCATCAATGTACTGTGCATCGTGCACCAGCAGATTCGCACCACGCGCCGCCTCCACCAGCCGCGCATCCGCCTCCGCGTCGCCGGATTCGTGGTCGGTCGCAATCACCACCACCACGCCGTCGCGCTCGATCCGATAGCCCGTCACCCCCTGCGGGTGATTCAGCCAGATCGGCGTGATCTGCATCCCATCGATTTCGAACGGCTCGCCGTCGAGGTCCGTGAACGTCTTCTTCGAAGGCGAATCGCACACCGGCACCGGGAACCACGGCGGACGCAGTGCGCCGTCAATCGCCTCATGCACCGTCATCCCCTCGGCGCGGCCGTGGAAGTGGAACGTGTGTTGTGGCTGATAGATCGGCGCGAAAAACGGCAATCCGCCCAGGTGGTCCAGGTGAAAGTGACTGAGCAGCACATCAACTTCAAGCCCTGATTCGTCGTCGCTTGCCGGAACATCCACCGACCGGATGCCCGTCCCCGCGTCCACGATCAGGCGGTGCGAGCTGTCCGTGGTATCGATTTCAATGCAAAGCGTGTCGCCGCCATATCTGGCCACTGCGGGGTCGGGATTGGTCATCGATCCACGCACACCGTGGAAACGTACGCGGAGCCGCTTGGTTTCGGATCTGTCGCCTTCCCGCACTACCCGTGTTGGAGTACTGCTCTGTCGCCCCGCCATGTCGACCGCGAGATCCAGAAACACCTCGATCACCGTGATCGCTGCCAGGATGATCACGAACGCCGCCGGTCGAAGCTGCCCGCCCGTCGCGCCCAACAGCACCACGGCAGCCGCCGCGATCAACCGGAACAGCGCCTTCTTAGGGAAGTGCACGTTCGCGGTGGAACTTGTGCTGCTCGTCAGGATCATCGCCATCGCCAGGTACGCGCCGGAGACTCCGATCACCGATACCCAGCGCAACGACGACTCGAACTCGTGCCCAGCCGACGCGGCAACCAGCTCCTCTGCCCCAATGCCCGCCATCGTCAGCGCAATTGCCAGCGGCAAGTGGCTGTAGATCCACGCC
>JABIST010000336.1 GCA_018700215.1 Dehalococcoidia bacterium
CCCCTCCTCGTCGGCCTCCAGATCGCCTTGTTGGGCGTCGTCTTCGGCCTCGGCGTCGGCGTCCTCATCGGGAACGCCATGGGGGGCCTGGTCCAGGATGTCCAGTCGCTCCCTGTCTTCGAGACCCCCTTCCAGTTCCAGATCTTCCTCTGGGTCGGCCTCGGTGGCGTCGCCGTCCCCCTCATCGCCATCAGCTACCCCGTCATTCGCGCCGTCCGAGTCGCCCCCATCGACGCCATCAAGCCCACCCACCTCGCCGCCCGCGGCACCGCCCTCGCCCCGTTCGTTCGTCGCCTCCCGATCCCCGGCGATACCTTCGCCCGCCTCCCCTTCCGCAACCTGCTCCGCGCTCCCCGCCGAGCCCTGCTCACCATCCTCGGCGTCGCCGCCGTCCTCTCCGCGCTCGTCGGCATCGTCGGCATGCTCGATTCAATCTTCGCCACCATCGATCGCTCCGACGACGAACTCCTCGGCACCGCCCCCGATCGCATCGAGGTCACCCTCGACAGCTTCTACCCCATCGATTCACCCCAGGCGCAGCTCGTCCTCAACGCCCCCGAACTCGCCGAGGTCGAACCGATCCTCGAACTCCCCGCCCAGATTCCCGCCCCCCACCTCAAGAACGACATCGGCCTCCTCATCCAGTTCACCGATCTCCAGAGCAACCTCTGGCGCCCGACGGTCACCGATGGCGCGCTCCCGCTCGACACCCACGGCATCGTTCTCTCCGCCGCCGCCGCTACTGACCTCGATGTCCGCGCCGGCGACACCGTCCTCGTCCAACACCCCCGACGAACTGGCCCCACCTCGTTCGAGATCGCCGAGACGGAACTGCCCGTCGTCGGCATCCACCCCCACCCGTTCCGCTTCGTCGCCTACATTGATATTCGCCACGCCGGCCTCGTCGGCCTGCAGGGAGTCACCAACAAGCTCTCCGTCCGCCCCGCGCCCGGCAGCGACGAAGCCAGCGTCCAACGAGCCCTCTTCGGCTCCGCCGGCATCGCTTCGGTCCAGGGTGTCACCACCACCACCGACGCCCTCCGTGACGCCATGGCCGAGTTCACCGGCATCTTCCAGGTGATCGAGGGCGTCGCGCTCTTGCTTGCCCTGCTCATCGCCTTCAACGCCGCCAGCATCAGCGAGGACGAACGCGCCCGCGAGAACGCCACCATGCTCGCCTACGGCATCCGTGTCCGCACGATCATGCGCATCGCCGTCATCGAAAGTGCCATCATCGGCGCCATCGGCACCGCGCTCGGTCTGGTCGGCGGCTGGATCCTGCTCCGCTGGACCGTCGACGTCCTCTTCCCACGCGTCCTGCCCGACATCCGACTCGATGCCGTGCTCACCACGAACTCCCTGGCACTCGTGATCGCACTCGGCATCGTCGCCGTCGCCGTGGCGCCGCTCTTCACCATCCGCAAACTCCGGCGGATGGATATCCCGTCAACGCTGCGAGTAATGGAATAGGTCTGGAATCGGGGGGCAAGCGCCTCAGCCGAGATCAGCGACGAACGGAACGAGCACCAGCAGCGGCGTCGCAATCAGCCACGCATACGTCAAACGTCGAGCAACCTGTCGCGCAGTCTCCATACCCGCACCATCGACACGCCCAACGCCCATGCTGCTCAGCAACTACCCGCAAACAAACGGCGCGCCCCACTAAGGAACGCGCCGCCCAAACTCCCGAGCCCTAAACCGCCCCACCTCAAACAGGCCGGAAGGCTTACCCGACCCCCGAAGGGGGCTCAAGCAGGCGCGAAGGGTCATTAATCGCCCGAAGGGGCTCTAACAGGCGCGAAGCGTCAACCAACCCCCGAAGGGGGCGCGAAGGGCGACCATTGGACCAGGGTGAATGCGTCGTCGCCCTCGCCGTGATCCTCGAAGACTGCCTGCACCTGCTGGCCGATCTCCACCGACTCCTCAGGATCCTGGCCCACGAAATTGCCAACCATCCGAATGTTCCCCGCCTGTGGCAGCTCAACCAGCACCGTCATGTACGGCAAACCCATCGCCAGTGCCGGGTGCACCGGGTACCAGACCCGCTCCCAGCTATAGATCACACCTGTCGGCTCCACCTGCTCATACCCCAGGTCGAACGAGTGGCAGTTGTGGCAGATGTGCTCCGGCCCCCACTGCCAGTTCTGGCAAGCGTTGCAGCGCTGCACCAACAGCTCATGCCGCTGCGTCGCCTCCCAGTACTCCGCGCCCAGACCATCCACGTCAGGCGCCGGAGCGGGCAAGCCCTCAGGCAGTGCGAACTTCGTCTCTGAATCAGTCGTCATCGGACCACCCCTTACCCGGGCTCGTTCGCAAGAATCATGCTGCTCACCGGCTGCACCATCGGTCCCGACGTCACCATCGAAACATCGACGTTCTGAACCTGGTTCGGCGATGTCCCACGGATCTGCTTCACCGCTTCCGTGATCAGCTCCAGCCCGTGCATATAGCACTCCGCCAGATTCCCGCCGCTCGTATTCAGCGGCAGCTTCCCGTCTGGCGCGGCGAAGTTCTCAACCGTGAACAGCTCGTTGCACTCGTCTGGCTCGCAGAACCCGTGCTCCACCATGCTCATCAACACGCCGCCGGTGAAATTTTCGTAGCTCTGCAGCACGTCCACGTCTTCCGGCCCCACGCCTGCCATCGCATACAGCTTCGGCGCCACCGTCTTGAAGTTGGACGTCGCGTAGTCCGGCGCGTTGTGCGCGCTCGCACCCTGCCGGTAGAACGAACCCTGTGCAGCGCTCAGCACGTACGCCGGCTTCTGCTTCAGATCCTTCGCCCGCTCCGCGCTCACCAGGATCACCGCCGCCGCACCATCGTTCTCCATGCAGCAGTCGAACAGGTGGAACGGCTCCACAATCCACCGAGAGTTCTCGTAGATCTCCTCGGTCAGCTCCCGACCCTGCATCACCGCCCGAGGGTTGTTCTGCGCGTGGTTGTAGCTCGTCAGCGAAATCGCCCGCAGCGCATCCTGATGCACCTCATGCTCATGCATGAACCGCGTCACCCGCATCGCAAACGTCTGCGCTGGCGACATCAGCCCGTACGGCGCTGTGAACGCCCCCTGGCCTCGCACCACGTTCACCTGAGGCCCCTGGCCGAACCGACCGAACTGCCCCTGCGCCAGCCCTCGATACACAACTGCCACATCGATGTAGCCTGCCGCGATCGCCGCAACCGCGTTCGCCACCGCTCCTGACCCACCGCCACCGCCGCCGCCCCAGAACATGCTGCTCAGCCCGTAGTGCTCAATACCCAGTGCGCTCGCAATCCGCTCCGGCGTGTTCCGGTCGTTCGAGTACGACGCGAACCCGTCGATCTCCCGCACGTCGATGCCCGCGTCTTCCGCGGCCAACAGCACCGCCTCCAGCACCATCGTGAACTCAGGATCAGGCGCCTGCGCCCGCTTGTAGTAAGTCGTCTCGCCAATTCCCACGATTGCCGTCTGCCCGCGTATCGTTCGCTCGCTCAAGCCCGCCTCCTCAGCTCAGCGGCCACCGCCGCTTGGGGGTTCGGCGCACCGTACTACACCCGCAATCTCCGGTCTTGTCGCAGCGCCGTGCCAGCATCGGGCGCGGCGGGTCTGCTCTCCCTTGGCGTTCGCGCAAGATTTCGACACCACCCCATCACATCCGGCGTGCCACACGTAACGACTCATCCGAGGGGATGCGACCGATGACCATCCACGGCACCCAGACCTTCCAAACCGCCGCGATCGCTGTCGAGGATTTCCACTGTCCCGGCTCCAACGGCGACGGCAGTATCGAGATCGTCTCGGCCACCCAGCTCTGCATCGTCTGCACCCGCCGCAGGCTCCCCGCTCTGTTCGCCCCCTTCCGCGCGCTCGCCGCACCAGCGCGCCGCCTGCTACCCATCCGCGTCACCTTCGGTCCATGCTGTGAGCCCGGCGACCGCCTCGAGTCGCCCTCCTGAGCCAGCGAGAACTACCGATGACCACCGACGAGCCCACCGCCGCCCAACTCCTCCAGGACGGCGACACCCTCTGGTCCACCCTCTGGCCCGCCATCTCCCAGGGCGATGACGCCGCTCTCCTCACCCCCGGCGCCGCCGGCGATTGGTCCGCCCGCGATGTCCTCATGCATATCGCCCGCTGGCAAGAGCACGCCGTCGAACGCCTCACAACCCACCTCGCCGGCCGCGAACCCATCTCCCTCGACGACTACGAAGCCTGGAACGCTCGCTGGCACACCGAAGACAGCGACTCCCCACCCTCCGAGGCCCGCAACCGCTGCCAGCAATCCCGCACCGCACTCCGCACGCTCCTCGGCTCCCTCGAAGAATCGCAATGGGATGAAAGGGTGCGTGGCATCGCCTCCGGCCTGGTCAACCACCACTACCAGGAGCACCTCAACTTCCTCGCAGAACGAACTGGCTAGCTCCCGCTCGCTCCCTGACTCCTGCTACGAGTGGCAGCGCCATCTGCAGCACCCACCCCGCTGACGCGGTCATCGCCGCAACCGCATGACCACCACAACACCAATCAGGCCAATCCCCATCCCCGGTGAGGCCCCACATCAGGCATCCTGAACCCACGTCGCTCGCCCCAACCCCCGCCCTCCACACCACCCGGCGACACCCGCGAGGTGCCATGCGAACTCCGAATCCCCCCCTGCTCCTGATCGGTGCCATCGCCACCGCACTGCTACTCAGCGCCTGTTTCGGCGCCAGCGGCGCGGCCAGCGCAATCCCCGCCCCCACCCCTGCCACAAC
>JABIST010000155.1 GCA_018700215.1 Dehalococcoidia bacterium
GGTAATGCCCCTCCGCCGCCTCCGGATGCCGTACCGCAAGCTGCAGCGCCGTCCGTGCACCCATTGAGTAGCCAAGCCACGTCGCCCGCTCATGCCCCAGCTTCGCCAGCACCGCCACCAGATCGTCCGTGCACCGCTCCATCCGATAGCGGTCCACCTCGGTCGGTGCATCCGACTCCCCGTGACCGACGATGTCGATCGCAATCACCTCGAACTCAGGCGTCAGCAGCTCCGTCAGGCTCCCCCACGTCGTCGTCGAACCGGTGAAGCCGTGCAGCAACACCACCGCCGGCCCGCTCCCCTGCTGCTCCACGTGAAGTCGCAGCCCATCCACCTCAATCTGCGCCATCACTCGGTCTCCACACCCTCCAGGTGCGTCCGCAGCGCCACGCGCGCCTCGTCGAACACCCCACGATGGAGCCCCACGTTCGTCGACCGGTCCGTCCGCAGCTCGATCACATCCAGGCCCGGCGTCGCAATCGCTGCCCGCAGCGCCGCTGCCGAATCGCGCTCCACCAGCGTGTGCCGTCCGCCATACAGCGCCACAATGTGGCTCAGGTCCAGCCCATGCGCGGTACCAAACCACTCGTCGAACCGCTCGGACGCCAGCTCCCGTTGCGGTAAGAACTCGAAGATCCCGCCACCGTCGTTGTTCACCAGCAGCACGGTCAGGTTGAGCCCATGCCGATGCACCGGCCACAGCCCGTTCTGATCATGGAAGAACGACAGATCGCCAATCACCAGCACCACCGGCTCCGCCGATACCGCCGCCGCACCAGCCGCCGTCGACACCACACCGTCGATCCCCGCGGCACCCCGAGTCCCCACGATCCGCACCGCACGATCGAGCTGCGGGAAGAAGCTATCGATGTCCCGAACCGGCATGCTGTTGCCCACCACCAGCGTTGCCCCTGCCGGCAGCGCCGCGGCAAGATCGACCGCCGTTCGCCCCTCGAACGGAACCTCCAGCGCCGCGATCGCCTCGCCGAGCGCTACCGAGGCGACGTCGTTGGCGCCCAGCCACAGCTCGCGCCAGCCGCCGTCCACCGCACCCGTGATCCCCAGCTCCGCCACCAGCGCCTCGCACAGCAGCTCGCTATCTGCACGAATCGCCGCGCCGTCCAGCGCGTCCGGGTCGCGCCACCCCGCGCTACCCATCGAGGCGTCATCAACCACGAACTGCCGCAGCCCCGCAATCCCCGCCAGCCACACGTTCAACGGCTTCGAGGTCGGCTGCGCGCCAAACCGAAGCACCACCTCAGGCGTCGCCCGCGAGCTGAACTCAGGCTCTCGAGCCAGCGTGTCGACTCGCTCGATCACCAGCGCGCGATCGTGATCCCCCGCGCGGAAGCCTGACAGCGGGTCCGCGATGATCGGCCATCCAAGCGCAGCCGCCAGCGTCGCAATCGCCTCCACCGGCAGCCCCCGCGACTCCGGCCCAGCGACCACCAACCCGCGACGACCACCGAACTCAGCCGCCAGCCGCCGCACCTCCTCGCTGTCCGGCGCCAGCCGAGCAGCAGCAAACGTGCCCGCCGTCTCGATCACCGGCGGAGCCAGCAAGGTCGTCTCCGCATCCAACAGCGGCTCCCGGAACGGGAAGTTGAGGTGCACCGGCCCCGCAGGCGACTCCACCGCCAGCGCCGTCGCCCGAGCAGCAGTCGCACGCGCATGGCGCTCGATCAGCGGATCGTCCGCCGCCACCGGCAGTTCGACGAACCACTTCGCGTGACTCCCGAAGAGATTCGTCTGACCGATCGTCTGCGAAGCACCGTCGTCCCGCAGCTCCGGCGGCCGGTCGGCGGTCAGCACCAACAGCGGCACCCGCGACAGACTCGCCTCGGCCACCGCCGGCAGGAAGTTCGCCGCCGCCGTCCCGGACGTACAGACCAGCGCCACCGGCTCCCCAAGCTGCCGAGCAATCCCCAGCGCAAAGTACCCGGCTGAGCGTTCATCGAGGTGAAGCCACGGCTGAATCGGAAGCCCCGGAGCCGTCAGCGCCAGCGTCAGCGGCGTGCTGCGGGAGCCCGGAGCAATCACGGCGTGCCGAACACCGCTCGCGGCAAGCTGAGCGACGAAGGTCGCAACACTACGGTCATGGATCGCGGGCACGTCGGCCCCTCTGTCTGCCCCCGCCTATGCGGGGATGGCGCTCGTCTTCGAGCCGACCAGGCCACCGAACGCCTCCGCCAGCGGACGGAGCTTCAGCGTCACCTCGGCGAGTTCGGCCTCGGGATCGGAGTCTGCCATGATCCCATTGCCTGCGAACAGCCATGCGCGCGATCCGCGAACCAGCGCCGTACGCAGCGCCACCGCGAATTCGCCGTCGCCACTGCCATCCAGCCAGCCAATCGGCCCCGCGTACCAGCCTCGATCGAAGCGCTCGTGCCGCGCAATCACCTCGCGAGCAACCTCACGAGGCCGCCCGCACACCGCTGGCGTCGGGTGCAGCCGCTCCACCAGGTCCAGCACCTCAATCCCCTCAGCGGCATTCCCAATCACCTCGGTCGCCAGGTGTTGAATGTTGCGGAAGCGGCGAACGTTCGGCTCCGGGTCCGCCTGCAAATCGGTCGTCGCACCCTCGAGCTGCTCCACAATCGAGCGCACCACAACCTCGTGCTCCACCCGGCTCTTCGCATCCGCCAACAACGCCCGGCTCAGCGCGTCGTCCTCCTCAACCGTCTCGCCACGGCGCTGCGAAGCCGCAAGCCCCAACGCGTGAACCCGCCCACCAGCGCGATTCACCAGCAACTCCGGACTCGCGCTGATCAGCGTCGAACCGTTCGCGCTGAAACTCAAGATGTGACAGTCCGGGTAATTCGCGCGAAGCTGCCCCAGCGCCGCCCCAATCGACAGATCCGCGTCGTCCGCAACCTCCGTCGAGGTAGCCAGCACCGCCTTCTCGTACTGCCCATCGCGAATCTCATCCGCGATCACACGCACGCTGTGTCGCCACGCATCCTCGTCCACCGGACGCACCGTCCCCACCCCCGAGTTGACCTGTTCGACCGCACCGTTCGAGCGCTGTCGAACATCGAGCTGCTCAAGCACCGACTGCAACTCCGTGACGTCCACGCCCGGCGCCAGCACCGCGCCGGCCTGCCCGCGCTCTCGAACGAACAGGATCCGCGGCAACACCAGCCGCCCCGCCCCGAACTCCGTCCACGGCGCCTCGGGATGGTCTCGCGGCGCGAACCGGAAGCCACCCAGCAAGCGCGGGCGAAGCAGCGCTGCTTCACTCGGCACCGGCTCTCCCAGGATCCGACGAACCCCATCACGCGCCGCCACCGGACTCTCGCCAGTCGCCAGCTCAACCCGATCCGCCTCGCCAACACCAACCAGCGTGACGTCGTGGTCGGGCCGCTCATAGCTGGCAATCACGCCCGCGGTACGCGGGGATTCCAGCAGCAGCGTCGGGTCAAAATCATCGGGAAGGGGAATTGAAGCGAACGTTCCGGCGGGACGAGTACTGCTCCCAGCATCGAGCTGGGCGGCGACCTCGTCCATGGCGCGCCGAACAGACATGAAGCAAATCTCTTTCGCGGTCCCGGGGCGTCCACCAGGCCACCGGACTGGCCTGTCCGCAACTAGGGGGAAGTATAGCCACGCTCGCCGTTACAGGCGGTCCGGGGCGAACAGCGCCTATTCGCCACGCAATCACGGCACACCGCCGGCGCTACACTCAACGCA
>JABIST010000437.1 GCA_018700215.1 Dehalococcoidia bacterium
CCGACCCCGTGGTGGTCTCGCCTGCCACTACCTCAGGCGTCGCCTCAGCCACGCCAGATGTGCGCACCGACCTCGATGAATTCTCTGACGTGATGACGAGCCTCGATGAGCTCGCACCGGCGCCCTCCTCCAGAGCAGGGTCGCTGCCGTCAGCGCCGCAGGCGGTCGAGCCGGCGGCGGCTAAGAGCAGCGTTGTGATTGCCACGAACCAGGCAACTCGGCCGGGAACATGTCTGGTGTCCATCTCTGGCCTCCTGTCGGTCGTTCACGACGAGGCTTGGCCGGCTCGCCCACCCGCGGATGCAATTCCGCGGAGCCGGCCAATCGTGCGATCGCGATGCTGTGCTTCGGATCTAGGCTGCCGAGGGGGGAATCAGCAGTACTGGTACGCCTTTGAGTTGTCGTACCACCTGGTCTGCGATCGACCCTTTGAAGATCCGCGCCAGCCGACCGCGACTATGCGTTGCCATCACGACGGCGTCGCAATCGAGTTGCACCGCGGTATCCGTGATCGCTTCAGCCGCGGAGTTGTCCTCGACTCGCATGATCTCGACCTCACGAACGCCGCCGGCAAGCAGGCGGCTGCGTGCTTCCTCGAGGTGAACCAGGGCATCGTGTCGCTCCGACATTCGCGCACCGGCGATGCTGAATGGCTCGGGACCGCGATGGTCAGGCAGCACGTCCAGCAGGACGATCCGTTCGTCCAGAGCGGTCGCCAGTCGCTCTGCGTGGTCGATGGCACGGCCTGCGAAGTCCGATCCATCAAGTGTCAGTAGGATTGTTCCGGTCGCCATCGTTCTCTCCTTCACACTTCCGCCGGCACATTGCCGACGATTCGATATCCATTGGTTCAAGCAGCCGAGCCGACGTCCGAACCCGCCACCACGATCCCGCGGACGGTCCAGACGGTGATCGATACGAGCGAGCCCCAGACGGCGAGCAGTACCAGCCCTGCCGTCATCGGCATCCAGGCTCGAATCGCTTCCAGCCCACGAGGCTGGTCGATGTATGAGCCGTTGGTCCCAGAGACGCTCATTGACTCGCTTGCTGTGACTGGCATGAGAGTGGGGGTGCCATCGAATTCGGCGGTCAGACGGTGCTCGCCATCCCATGTTGGCTGGTAGTTAACCGTTGCCTGTCCGGTCGCATCGGTCGCCCGCGAACCGATTAACATCGGTTCCGCGTCGTCGAAGTCGACATGAACGAAGAATGCGATTCGCTGTCCAGCGATCGCGACGCCTGCCGGGTCTGACAGCACCGCACTCAACACCACAGCATCGGCCTGCTCCGTGAGGTACGGCGGCTGGAGTCTCAGCGACGGTGTGGGACGGTCTTCGGCGTGCGCCACCTGGAGGGCGAGAGGCGTCAGCAGCAACACTGCTGCGAACCCGGCTCCCTGCATCAGCATTCGAATGCGCATGACTAACTCCCTGGGTTGGTGGCCGCAGCGAAGGCCGCGCGGTCGGACTCTTCAGCCACGTCTTCCATCTCCGAGATCGAGAGCACCGGGAAGACGCGGAAGAAGAGCATCAACAGCAGCGGGATAGCTGCCGCCGCGCTCAGTGTGACCAGCGCCTCAACCATGCTCGGTCGGTATGCGACGGACTCAGCTTCGAAAACGTGCTGCGACAGCGGCGGCACGACGATCAGGATTCGTTTGAGCCACATCCCTGCCACGGCCAATGTGGCCGCGATCACGATTCCCGGAATCGTCCGGGTCCACGGCAGTGACACCAACAGCGTGGGGATCGCGCCACCCACCACCACGAACAGCCAGAAGAGAGGAGCGAAGCGATCCAGCAGCAGCGCCTCCAGAGCCGGCGCGCTCTCTTCGTTCAGCACGTATCCCTCGGTGAGCAACTCCGCGATCGTGAGATAGAGGTATGCGACACCCAGCGCGAGCATCAGCGACGCGAGATATCGGAAGTGCCGCTCCTCGATGAATTGCTCGAGGTGATAGGCCTTGCGGAACGCTGCTATGACGAGAATCACAGTCGCAACGCCGGACAACAGGGCGGCGACGACGAAGTACGGTCCCAGCACGCTGCTGTGCCAGCCTGCTCGACTGGTCAGACCGAACGCCCAGGCCAGTACCGAGTGCACCGCAACGGCGAGCGGAATAATCAGGAGCGCGACGCCGTCCATCCCCCAGTTGAGGAGCCGACGCTGTCTGGGAAGGCCCCTCCAGCGGGCCGACAACAGTCGGTAGATGGCTAGTCGCCAGCCTCCAGCGCGACTCCCGAGTCGCTCCCGCGCGATCGCCAGATCAGGAATAAGCGGCAAGTACAGCAGTACCGCGGTGGCAGCCAGGTAGGTGCTGATAGCGATCATGTCCCAGACCAACGGCGAGCTGAAGTTGGGAGACGTTGCCATTTCCCAGAGGCGGGTGGGGCGTCCCACGTGGATGACGGCGAACGATGCCCCGATCATCAGCGAAATCAGGGCCATCGCCTCGGCCATGCGCGTGATCGGCGCGCGCCAGTGCGCATCCGTCAGGCGCAGGACCGCCGAGACGACGGCACCGCCGTACGAAATCCCGATAAAGGCAACGAGATTCGCCGTGTAGACGCCCCAGAAGACGTCATCGCTTAGTCCGGTCACGCCCAACCCGCTGCGCAACTGAGTCACGTAGGCAACAACACCCGGGATCACCAGCGCGGTCAGCATGCCCGCGATCACCCAGAAGCGAAGCCCCCCGCCCAGGATCGGCCGCAGCGCGGCCGTCCGTACGTCTTCTGATGAAACGATGTGTGCGGGCATGTGTCGCGGCTCGGTCGGAGCCGAGTGTCGCCGCTGGACGGTAGTGACATGCTGCATGATTCAACCCGTCTTCCCACTAGTCCTCTTGATCCAGTTGGCCATGACCGGGGATATAGAAGACGCGCGGTCTGGTGCCCAACTCCTCGTGCAGGCGGAACGCATCGTTGTCCCTGAGCAGCGCCGAAAGCCGGACCGTTTCTTTTCCGTTGACGGCAAGGTCCGCGCTGAGATCACCGATGTAGATCGCGTCTCGGTGGCAGCGGAGTACGCAGGACGGCAGGCGTCCGTCTCGAACGTCGTGGACGCAGAGGACGCACTTGCCGGCGGTACCGGGCTGTTGAGGCACCGGGAACTCCGGGCTCGTCGGCTCGTCGATACCTTCAGCCGCAGGCAGCGGTTCGTTCCAGGTAAACGTGCGCGCATCGTAGGGACACGCTGCCATGCACATCCGGCAGCCGATGCACCGATCCTGGTCCACCAGCGTGACGCCATCGGCGGCACGGAACGTTGCACCAACCGGACAAACGCTCACGCATGGCGGGCGCTCACACTGCATGCACGGCTGAGGCAGGTAGTAGCTCTGCCCCGCAGCATCTTCGAGTTCCAGAATCTTCAGCCAGGGCTGCCCCTCGGAGAGTCCGTGCATCTCGGTGCAGGCGTCTGTGCAACGTCCGCATCCATCACAGCGGCGAAGGTCAAACACCATCGCCCACTGGTGAAGCGCCAGGTCGTCGTCGGATGGCTGGGCGGATTCCACCGCCGCCTCAGCATGCTTGGTTGCGGAAAGTGCTGGAATCGTGGAAGCCTTCGCAGCAATTCCACCCAACCCAACAAGAGCGGCACCCGCCCCCGCGAGCCGGAGGAATCGCCGTCGCGGGACCTGCTCGTGGAACGAGATCGGCTCCGTTCCCCGGCTCGTGCCCTCTACACCTGTTCGTGCTTCTGATCCGGCATCGCTCATGGCGGCACCTCTCTTCATGCACTGCGTTTGAACTAAGTCTCGGGTCAACACACTCCGCGTACATCCGCTGAGTCACGGCATTCTTCACCCGGAGAACACGGGTCTGCTGACGTCTTCGAGCGAGTGGAATCCGGATCCCAAATCAGGTGTTTTCCGCCTCCTCTCTGACAACACTGGTGCTAAGCTCTGTTGGAGAGGTCTGTGAAAGTCCATGCCTCCAATACGCGTCCTGGTCGCCGAAGATCACGCGTTTGTACGCGAGGGGACTCGTCAAATCCTCGAAAGCCACCGCGACATCACG
>JABIST010000213.1 GCA_018700215.1 Dehalococcoidia bacterium
CGGCCGTCGTAACGCGGTGGCTCTTTGCGGGCCTGCTGCTGCTCGCGCATCTCCTTCAGCTCCGCGGCAGTGGCGAAGCAGCGGTAGGCGTTGCCGGAGGCGAGCAGACGATCGGCGGCGTCCTGGTAGAGGGATTTGCGTTCGGACTGGAGGTACGGGCCGAAGGGGCCACCCACATCGGGGCCCTCGTCCCAGTCGATGCCGAGCCAGCTGAGCGAGTCCATGATCCGCTGGACGGCGCCCGGGACCTCGCGGGTCTGATCCGTGTCTTCGACTCGGAAGATGAACTTGCCGTTCATATGTCGGGCGTAGAGCCAGGTCCACAGCGCCTGGCGGATCATGCCGACGTGTGGATCCCCTGTGGGACTCGGTGCGAAGCGGACGCGGACGGGGCGATCAGTCGTCATCGGTTTCCTCAGCCTGCAGCGTGGTCGTGGATTCAGTGGAGTGGCGGAGACGGAGGGTGTCCAGCGCGGCCTGGAAATCGGGCGGGATTGGCGCCTCGAACTCTCGCCATGCGCCGCTTGAGGGCAGTGAGAAGCCGAGCAGACGCGCGTGCAACGCCTGGCGGGCGATCAGGTCGGACGGCTTGCCGTAGAGCCAGTCGCCGAGGACGGGGTTTCCGATGGCGGCCATGTGGATGCGGATCTGGTGGGTGCGACCGGTGTAGATGCGGATATCGACGAGCGCGGCCTCTTCGCCGAACTGCTCCAGGACGTGGAATTCGGTGCGCGCGGTTCGGCCCTGCTCGACGACGGCCTGGCGGCGCGGGTCTTGCGGGTCCGGGCCGACCTGAGTCTCGATCATGCCCTCGGACGGGTCGACGTAGCCGACGACGATTGTGATGTAGCGCTTGAGGGTCTCGCGTTGTTTCCACTGCTCCTTGAGGGCGAACTGGGCAGCCTGGGATCGGGCGAGGGCGATCGTCCCGGTGGTATCGCGGTCCAGGCGGTGGACGATGCCGCCGCGGCCGGTGTCGTCGATGTCGCGCACTTCGGGGTAGCGGGAACGGACGGCGTTGATCAGGGTGACGTCGTTGGAGCCGGGGGTGGGGTGGACGATGATGCCGGCGGGCTTGTTGAGGACCAGCGTCTCCTCGTCCTCGAAGATCACGTCCAGCGGGACGTCCTGCGATTGCCAGTCCAGGTCCGGGACGACGGGCTCGACGACGGTGATGGCGGCGCCTGTGCGTACGGGGTGGGCGGGACGAGTGGCGACGGTGCCGGCGACCTCGACGAGTCCCTCTTCGATGAAGCGGCGGACTTGCGAGCGCGACAGCTCTGGCATGGCGGCGACGACGGCACGATCGAGCCGATTGTCCTCGGTGGCGACGAATTCACGGCGGTCGGTCATTCGGTGGAGCTTTCGATTGAGGCTTCGGTGGGTACGACTGCCGGGTTGGGTTCGTCGCGATCGAGGAATGTGAGGATGACGAGTGTGGTGACGCCGACGACGATGGCGGAGTCGGCGATGTTGAAGGCCGGGTAGTGGGTGGGGTCGATGAAGTCGGTGACGGAGCCGCGTGTGAGGCGGTCGACGAGGTTGCCGATGGCGCCGCCGAGGACGAGTGCGAGCGCGAGGGTGAACCAGCGGGGGTAGTCGTTTCCTCGGAAGATGGTGAAGCTGATGACGATGATGGCGATGACGGTGGTGACGATGAGGAGTGGGCCGGCGCCCTGGAGGACGCCGAAGGCGGCGCCGCTGTTTTCGTAGTGAGAGATGCGGAGCAGTTCGGCGTTCGTGGGCCAATATTCGCCCTCGGCGAGCCAGTTGCGGATCAGGGCTTTGGTGCCCTGGTCGATAGCGACGATGGTGGCGGCGATCAGCAGCAATGGGCTGGCGCGCTGCACCAGCCCCTGGGGCACCTCGATTGGGGAGGTGTCGGGATGTTCGTTTCTTACGTGGTCCATGGGTTACCAGCGTAGCCGACGCTCGGCCAGCGGTCCGCTGGCGCTGGTAGGATTTAGGGGACTACTCGAATGAATCGGAGGCGAACGCGGTGACTTCTAGCCTGTCAGGCGGCCAGCCGAGTGCGAGCGATCAGCTCCCGGACGGACGCCCGCGGCTGCCTCCGGGGCAACGGTTGGTGGAGAACTGGCCGGTGTTGCACTACGGCGGGATGCCGCGCATCGAACTTGATGCCTGGGAATTCAAGATCGTGGGGCTGGTGCCAGAAGAGCTGACGCTCAATCTGGAGCAGTTCATGGCGCTGCCTCAGACGAGCTTGCGCACTGACATCCACTGCGTGACGACGTGGAGCCGCTACGACAATGACTGGGAAGGCGTGCAGTTCAGTGAGCTGTTGAAGCTGGCGAACCCGCTGCCGGAAGCGACTCATGTGATCTTTCATTCGTACGGCGGTTACACGACGAACCTGCCGATTACCGATCTGGACCGGCCAGATGTGCTGATGGTGCACAGTCACGACGGCGAACCGCTGACCGAGGAACACGGCGCACCGCTGCGCGGGATGGTTCCACACCTGTACTTCTGGAAGAGCGCGAAATGGGTGCGCGGCATTGAATTCGTCGCGCAGGACCGGCCGGGGTTCTGGGAGATGTATGGCTACCACATGCGCGGCGATCCGTGGAGTGAAGAGCGCTACGGGTAGCGCATTGGTTCGTTGTGGCAAGGAGGCGACACGATGGCTGACGGTGGTGTGCGGATCAGGCTCCGGTACTGCGTTCCGTGAAACTACATGCAACGGGCCACCTGGACGGCGGCCGAGATTCTGAGTGAGTATCAGCACGACATTGAGTCGTTCGAACTGGAGATGGGGAGTGGTGGCGACTTCGAGTTCACGCTGGATGGTCAGCTGATCTACTCGAAGCAGGCAACGGGTGAGTACCCGGACATCAAGATCTTGAAGCAGGCGGTGGTGGACGCGATCGAGGCGCGGGCGACGGCCTCACCTTGACCACCGGCGACAGCAAGCAACATGAAAAAGCCCGCCGACCGGCGGGCTTTTTCATGTCTGACGAACCACAGTGGTTACACGTAGACGCGGGGTCCGAACTGCCGAGTGTCGCCTGAGCGGAGCGCTTCGGCGTGAACGGCCTCGGCGACGCGTTCGACGACTTCCGGGTTGAAGACGGACGGGAGGATGTATTCGTCGCTGAGCTGGTCGTCTGGGATGACGTCCGCGATGGCGCGGGCGGCGACGATCTTCATCTCCTCGGTGATGTTGCGCGCGTGCGCATCGAGCGCGCCGCGGAACAGACCGGGGAAGCAGAGGACGTTGTTGATCTGGTTGGGGTAGTCCGAGCGCCCGGTGGCGATGACGCGTGCTGAACCTTCCGGGATGTCTTCGGGGAGGATTTCGGGGATCGGGTTGGCGAGCGAGAAGATGATCGCGTCGTCGGCCATCTTCGTGACCCAGTCCGGCTCAATCAGGCGGGGGCCGGAGAGTCCGAGAAAGAGGTCAGCACCCTGCAGGGCGTCCTCGACCGATCCGTCGAAGCCCTCGGGGTTGGTGTTCTCGGCGAACCACTCCTTGGCGACGTTGAGGTTGTCTCGACCCTTGTAGACGGCGCCGCTGCGGTCGAAGCCGATTACGTTTTTCACGCCGTAGTTCATCATGATTTTGGAGCAGGCGACGCCGGAGGCGCCGACGCCGAGGACGACGACCTTGAGGTCTTCGGGGCGCTTCTTGACGATCTTGAGGCTGTTCATCAGCGCCGCGAGGACGACGACGGCGGTGCCGTGCTGGTCGTCGTGGAAAACGGGGATGTCGAGGGCCTGCAGCCGCTCTTCGATTTCGAAGCAGCGGGGTGCCGAGATGTCTTCGAGCAGGATCCCACCGAAGGTGGGGGCGATTACTTCGCAGACGCGGATGATTTCGTCGGTGTCCTTGGTGTCGAGGCAGAGCGGCCAGGCATCGACGTCCGCGAAGGACTTGAAGAGCATGGATTTGCCCTCCATCACCGGCATCGCAGCTTCCGGGCCGATGTCACCGAGGCCGAGGACGGCGGTGCCGTCCGAGACGATGGCGATGGTGTTGGAGCGGATGGTGAGTGCCCAGACGGCGTCCGGGTTGTCGTGGATCGCCATCGAGACGCGGCCGACGCCAGGTGTGTAGACGTGGGCGAGTTCCGCGTTGGTGCGGATGTTCACCTTGTTCTGGATCTGGATCTTGCCGCGACGGTGGAGCTGGAAGGTACGGTCCGAGGCGAGTTCAAGGTCCACCCCATCGATTGCGGCTACGGCGTCTGAAACTTGCTTCGCGTGGTCTTCGTTCTCGCAGAGCACGCGGATATCGCGGACCATGCGGTCCGCGTGTGCTTCGCGGATATCGATGTCCATGATATTGGCGCCGGCGTCACCGAGGGTGGTGGTGATCAGGCCAAGCATGCCGGGGCGCTGTTCGCTGTTGAGGCGGATCAGAAGTTGATAGCCGGCTGACGAGTATCCCTGGGACGGGTTGAGGAATTCCTCAACGACCTCTGACTGCTCGCGTTCGCGTTGCGCTCGATCTCGCATTTCTTGCGTCGTCATGATCGGTTCTCCCAGGACGCCACGGTTAGGCGTTCGAATATAGCGAGGATTCTCCTATGCGGGAGGGGTGTTTAGCTGACCTGACTGGTTCGCCCTCGTTTGAAGAGGCCGGTGAGCTGTTCCGAACCTGACGAAATGGGGATCCCGCTTGTGCTAGAATTGGGTTCCCCAGCCTCCCGCGGAGTTGCTTACGACTCCGAAACAGGGCATTGGCTGAACCCGGGTCCGCCCCGGCGGACCCCGTTTCCGGAGGTCGGCGATGCGAGTCCCTCTTCGTTCCAGATCAGGCAGACGCCAGAGCAGCCGAGGTATGCAATCGCTCCGTCGTGGGCGAACGCGCGCTGGCGAGCTGGTTGAGGAAGCCGCACCACTGGTGGATCGCGGCCGCGAAGTGGCGGAGTCGCTGGCGCGTGAAGCAGCAGAGCACGTTCCGAGCCGCCGTCGAAGTCGGCGTCGCCGTCGTGGTGTGATTGCGGTGGTGTTGCTGGCGATTGGGGCCGGGGTCGCGCTGTACCTTGCGTGGCAGCGTCGGGACAACGAGCCCGCGCGGTTGGTGTTCGAGCCGGCAGGGCCAGACGTCGCAC
>JABIST010000374.1 GCA_018700215.1 Dehalococcoidia bacterium
CGCGCCGGCACCCACCGCAACCACCGACCCGCGCGCTGGCTGTGATCCCTCCTATCCGACGATCTGTCTACCACCGCCACCACCCGATCTCAATTGCGGCGACATCCCCTATCGCCGCTTCCAGGTGCTCGCCCCAGACCCGCACGGCTTTGATCGCGATCACGATGGAATCGGCTGCGAAAGCGGCTGATTCCGCCGCGTCCGCCGGGTGACTGACGCCGGGCGCGCGTTCCTCTATCCTGCGCCAGAACCAATACCAACAGAGACGGCAGGGAACAGTGCAGGCAGTCAGCTATCAGCGAGCCTCCACCGTGAGCGAGGCGATCAACCTGTTGCGCGAGGGTGGCGAGACCGCCCGCGTGCTAGCCGGTGGGACCGACCTGATCGTTCAGGCGCGAGAACGCAAGCGCAACGTCGATCGATTCATCGATATCAAACACATTCCCGAGGTGATGGGCATCAGCTACAACACCTCGGACGGACTGACCATCGGCGCAGCCACACCGCTCTATCAGGTGTACGACGACGACGATGTAAAAGCGCACTACCCGGCCATTGTCGAGGCCTCCTCGGTGATCGGCGGTACGGCGGTGCAAGGGCGAGCCAGCCTCGGCGGCAACCTCTGCAACTCATCGCCAGCCGGTGACTCGCTGACCGCGATGATGGTGCTCGGCGCTGTCGCTCATATCGCCGGTCCAAACGGCGAGCGCGACGTAGCGGTAACCGAGTTCTTCACTGGCCCCGGCGCGAACGTGCTCGCATCCGACGAATTCGTCGTCAACATCCAGTTCCCCGCTCGCGCGGCAGGGAGTGGATCCGCCTGGCAGCGCTTCATCCCGCGCAACGAGATGGATATCGCCGTCGTCAACTGCGGCACGTACCTCGCCTTCGATGGCGACACGGTCTCCGATGCGCGAATCGCCCTCGGCGCCGTCGCCGCGACGCCGATCATGGCCCCGGCAGCCGCCGAGGCGCTGATCGGTCGACCGCTAACGGACGAGACCATCGCCGCCGCGGCCGCCGCCTCCAGCGAGACAGCGACGCCAATCGACGACATGCGTGGCTCGATCAGGCAGCGCAAGCACCTGGCCGGCGTGCTCACTGAGCGCACGCTCCGCATCGCCGCCGATCGCGCACGCGCCTAGCCCACCCGACGAACACACGAATCGAGACGACCGATGTCCAAGATCGTTCTGAAAACCAACATCAACGGCGAGGAGCGCGAGTACCTCGCCGACGAGCGTGACAGCCTGCTCGATGCCCTGCGTGAGCGCATCGGGCTGATGGGCTCCAAAGAGGGTTGCAACAACGGCAACTGCGGCGCCTGCTCCGTCATCATGGACGGCCGCCTGGTCAACTCCTGCCTGGTCATGGCGGCGGAGACCGAAGGTGCCCAAGTGACCACCGTCGAGGGCATCGCCGGCACCGAGGAGCTGCACCCACTGCAGGACGCGTTCCTGGAGGGCGCCGCCCTCCAGTGCGGGATCTGCACCCCTGGCTTCCTCGTCGCCTCCAAGGCGCTGCTGGACCAGAACTCCAACCCCAGCGAGGAAGAGATTCGCTGGTGGCTCGCGGGCAACCTCTGCCGTTGCACCGGCTACGACAAGATCATCCGCGCGGTCCAGGACGCAGCCGAGCGCATCAACGCCGGTTCCTGACCCACCCGCTCGGACTGTGACTGAGAACTCATCGCCTCGATTCCACATGGGAGGCTTCATCCATGGTTGCTACTGAAAAGAACCCGAACTACCGCATCATCGGCACCCGCCCGGTCCGCCCGGACGGTGTCGATAAGGTCACCGGTCGTGCGGCGTACGCCGCCGACACTCAGATGACGGACCTACTGCACGCGAAGGTCCTCCGCAGCCCGCACGCCCACGCCCACATCAAGTCAATCGACGCATCGAAGGCGCTCGCGTTGCCCGGCGTCAAAGCCGTCGTCACCGCGGCCGACTTCCCGACAGCGAAGAGCGAAATGGTGGACATGGGCGAGACCAGCGCAGACGCCAAGTGGCTGCTGGACAACATCCTCGCCTCAGACAAGGCGCTCTACCACGGCCACGCGGTCGCGGCCATCGCCGCAACCGACCCGCACATCGCCGAGGACGCCCTCGCGCTGATCGAGGTCGAGTACGAGCTGCTGACGGCCGTCACCGACGTCCGCGAAGCAATGCTCGCCGAGGCACCAATCCTCCACCCGGAAATGCGCACGGCCGTTCGTGCCCAGGGTGTCGACACCCCAACCGATGTGTCGACGAACATCGCGACACACATGCGACTGGAACGCGGCGACCTCGATAAGGGATTCGAGTCCGCCGATGTCGTGATTGAGCGCGAGTTCGAGACGAGCTGGTTCCACCAGGGCTACATCGAGCCACACAGCGCAACGGCATTTTGGAACCGCGATGGCAAGCTGACGATCTGGAACAGCAGCCAGGGGCCGTTCATCCAGCGCGATGCGACCGCAAATCTGCTGAAGATCCCGGTGCAAGATATCACCGTGGTGCCGCAGGAAATCGGCGGCGGCTTCGGCGGGAAGATTCCGCTCTACGTTGAGCCGGTTGCCGCACTGCTGTCGAAGAAGAGCGGCCAACCGGTGCGGCTGACCATGACCCGCGAAGCGGTATTCCAGGCAACTGGTCCTACTTCCGCCACCTACAACCGCATCAAGCTGGGAGCCATGCGGGACGGCACAATCGTCGCCGCCTACGCCTATCTCGCCTACGCCGCGGGCGCCTACCCGGGCTCCCCGGTCGGCGCGGGTGTGGGCTGTGCATTCGGTCCCTACTACTTCGAGAACCAGCGCATCGACGGGTTCGACGTGGTCACCAACGGCCCGAAGAGCGCCGCCTACCGCGCCCCGGGCGCACCGGCCTCGGAGTTCGCCGTTGAGGCGACGATCAACGAGCTGGCCGAGCGGCTCGAGATGGATCCGATGGACCTTCGCCTCAAAAACGCGACCGAAGAGGGCAAGCCCAACTCCGCTGGCGTACCGTTCCCGCGCATCGGCGCCAAAGAGGTAATGGACGCGATCAAGAATCACCCGCACTACACATCGGAGCTACAGGGGGAGGACGTCGGACGTGGCGTTGGCCTCGGCTTCTGGTTCAACGCCGGCCTCGAATCTGGCTCCACTGCCACTATTAACTCGGATGGCAGCATCAGCTTCGCCGTCGGCTCAGTCGACATCGGCGGCACCCGCGCATCGCTCGCGATGCAGCTCGCCGAGACGATGGGCCTCGAGTACGAGCAGATCAAGCCGCACGTGGCGGACACGGACTCCGTGCCGTTCACCCACGTCACCGGCGGCAGCCGCACCACCTTCGCCGGTGGTTGGGTCGCCTACGAACTGGGCGTCGAACTGCGCGACAAGATGCGCCAGCGTGCCGCCGACATCTGGGAACTCGACGCAGATCAGGTGGAGTACAGCGACAACGGGACAATCTCGGCGCTACAAGACGCGGAAGGCAACGACCGCATCTTCACCTTCGTCGAACTGGCCGGGAAGATGGGCAGCACCGGCGGCCAGATCTCGGCCACCGTCAGCATCAACAAGAACACCCAGGGGGCCGCCTTCGCCGGTCACATCGTGGACGTCGAGGTCGACCGCGAGACCGGCAAAGTCACGGTGCTCCGCTACACCGCCATTCAGGATGTCGGGACTGCCATCCACCCCGCCTACGTCGAGGGGCAGATTCAGGGCGGCGTTGCGCAGGGCGTCGGCATGGCGCTGACCGAGGAGTACTTCTACGACGACGAGGGCCACCTCGCCAACGGCAGCTTCCTCGACTACCGCATGCCGACCACGCTCGATCTCCCGATGCTCGACGTCGAACTCGTCGAGGTGCCCAACCCTGGCCACCCCTACGGCGTTCGCGGCGTCGGCGAGGTGCCCATCGTCCCGCCCATGCCCACCATGCAGCAGGCCGTCGCGGACGCGATCGGTCTCCGCATCTACGAAATGCCGATGTCGCCACGGGTGATCCTCGAGGAGCTGCTGGACGCCGATATGGCCACCGGCACTGGCACCGGTACCGGCGGCGGCAACGTCTAGCGGTCGCGCTGTATTGTGGACCTGAGATCGAAGCGAGGCGCCCACAACGGGCGCCTCGTGCGTTACGCCTAGCTTCGAGGAGATCGCCATGGCGGTCGTCCACATCCCGACTCACATGCGACACGCCACCAACGGCGCGGCCACCATCGAACTGCCCGGCGGTCGCCTCGGCAAAGTGATCGATGCGCTGCTCGCCGCGCAGCCCGCGCTCCGTGACGAGATCATGCTCGAAGGCCGCGTCCGCCCCGACATCTCCATCGCCATCAACAGCTCCATGACCGAAAACGGTCTACTCGAAGAAGTCCCCGACGACGCCGAGGTCCACCTCGTCCCCGCGATCGGTGGCGGCAGCTCAGCTCAGAGGAGGTAG
>JABIST010000190.1 GCA_018700215.1 Dehalococcoidia bacterium
CGCCGTACGCGATCAGCGTCCCCACCGTCCGCAACGGCGACATTCGGTCGCCCGGAACGAAGAAGTGCGCCATCACCCCCGTCCACAGCGGGAAGGTCGTATTGATCACCACCGCGTGCGAAGCCGTCGTGTGGTCCTGACCGATGTTCATGAACGCAATCTGCGTCACGAACAGCAGCGCCAACCACCCCAGCGGTCGCAGCTCAGAGCGCTTCGGCCAGATCTCCTGCCGCGTCCACAGCGCCCACACGATCGTCACCAACCCACCGATGACAAAGCGCATCCACGCCAGCCGCAGCGGTGGAGCGTCGTCCAGCCCCGCCTTGATCGCCACAGCGTTGCCGCCCCAGAGCGCCGCCAGGAACAGCGCGAACCCCGTCGCCGGTGGCGTCAGTTGCTTCGGAGCTTCCCCCTCCACACGCCCCCCCGAGGCGCGCGCAGCACTCTCCTCGCCCGGGTCCGCTGGCGCTCCAGCCATCGCCTAGCGCGAGCCGGGGACGACGCCACGCACCGCGGTTTCCACGCGGTAGACGCTCGTCTGCGCCGTCAGAAACAGCGATGAGAAGTCGGAGCCTCCGAAGGTGAGGTTCGCCGCGTGCTCGGCGGTCTCGAACTGGCCGAGGACGGTGCCATCCGCCTCGATCACCCAGACGCCGCCGGCGCCGGTGGTCCAGAGACGCCCCTCTTCGTCGATCTTCATCCCGTCTGGCACGCCAGGTCGGTCGTCGTCACGCATGTCGACGAAGAGATCGCCACCGCTCAGCGTGCCGTCTGCGGCTACGTTGAACTGGCGAATGATCTTGTCTCCCGAGTCACCGATATACAGCACTGACTGATCACGGGAGAAGGCGAGGCCGTTCGGCTGCGTGAACTCGTCATTGACCAGCTCGGCGGTATCGCCACCAGGCGCGACACGGTAGACACCCTGAAACGCCAATTCCTGCACCGCACCCGGAACACCGAACGGCTCCCAACCCGGCCGCGCCGGCTGCAGCCCGTAGGTCGGGTCGGTGAAGTAGATCGCGCCAGAGCTGTGCACGACGACATCATTCGGGCTATTGAAGAGCGAGCCGTCGTAGCGCTCGACCACCGACTCCATCGCCGCGTCGTAGGCGCCTCGAGAGACGCGCCGGCCGGAGTGCTCGCAGGCGATGAGCGCGCCTGAGGCATCCAGGGTCATGCCGTTCGCGTGCCCGCTCGGCTCGCGATACACCTCGGCGGTGTCGGTCCCCGGGCGCCAGCGGTGGGTGCGACTGCCCGGGATGTCGCTGAACAGCAGGCAGTCGTCGCTGGCGATCCAGACGGGGCCCTCGGTAAAGCCGAAGCCGGTGCAAAGCTGTTCCTCGCTATCGGAACGGAGCAGCTCACCCAATCCCTGGTCGTTCGTTATGTCCACAATGGCACTCCCCTACCCTCGCAAATCGAGCACCGATGTCCCGACCAGCGAAACAATGATCATGAATCCCATTGCCGCGAGGATCGTCGCGGCCACGCGCGGCCCCACCGCGCCAACCTTCTTCAGGTCCACGCCAATTCCGAGACCGACCATCGCCACGACGAACAGTAGCTTGCTCAGCATCTTCGCATCGTCGCCGGAGCCCTCGGGAATCACGCCCGCGCTGCGCAGCGCGGCCAGCAAGAGGAAGCCCGCAACGAACCACGGCACGTATAGCTTCGTCCGCTGCCACATGCTCTGCGAGGGAGCGCTGTCGTCCGCGTTACCTCGATGCAGCAAGCCCAGCACAATGATCATTGGCCCAAGGAACAGCACGCGGACCAGCTTCACCAGCGTCGCCACCTGCCCGGAGAGACTGGAGACGGCAAACGAGGCGGCAACCACCTGCGGTACCGCGTACACGGCGATTCCGGCGACCACGCCGTACTGGTAGTGCGTCAGATCGAGGCCCGGCACCAGCAGCGGGAGCAGCAAGATCTGCCCGACACCCATGATCGCGCTGATCCCGATCGCGGCTGCCACTTCGTCGGGCGTTGCCCGGATCGCCGGTGCGACAGCGGCAACCGCCGAGTTACCACAGATCGAGTTGCCGACGCCGACCAGCACCGATAGGCGTGAACTCAGGCCGAGCAGGTAGTGGCCGACAAACCAGGTGAACGCGAGACCGCCGATCACCGAGAACGCGATCAGCAGGAACAGCTCCAACCCCGCGTCGACGATCTGCCCCACGTCGACGCTGGCACCGAGCAGTAGCACCGACACCTCGAGCACCTGCTTCGAGGCGTACTTCGCGCCGGCGTCGATCGCGTTCGGGAGCGACAGGAGGTTGCGGAGCAGCACGCCCGCGACGATTGCGAGCACCAGCGCGTCGACCACCGCGTTGTCGATCAGGTCCTTCTCGACCTCGGCAATCGTCCACGCGATCGCAGCGACGACGACGGCGAGCGCGAGGCCCGGGCCGTAACGCTGCAACCATGGCGGCGCGGCAGTTGCCGAAGTAGTCGAGGTCATGCGAACCGCCTCCAAACGCACGCAACGTACGAGAGGCGCACTCTACGACACCGCTCGCGTGCGCGCTGCCTCCTGCACATCCCCACCTCCGAGGGCGCTCCACGCGTAAGAATCTGCCACCCAACAGCACCGCCTCCCACGCCTCGCCCCCGCCACCACGCGCCCGAGCACCCTCGAGGGCGTATGAGCCTTCGCCCGGGAGACGTATGAGCGCTCTGTCGCCCCTCAAACCCCCGTCACGAAGTGGCGCAACCTATCGACTTGCTCCCTGAAGGAACTGGAAGGGACGCAGATGCGCCCGACCGGGGTTCAAGGAGGATGAGATGAACAAGAAGAAAATCGCCGCGGCCGTCGCCGCGGGAGTGATGGCACTCTCAACAGCCGCACCCGCGGCCGCGAGTGGCGTACTCCCCGGCTTCACACCCGCCGTTGGCATCGAGTCGCACGACACCACGGCGATCCTCGAAGCAGCATTGCTGCGGATCGACCAGATCCACGTGGAGACCGACGTGATCCGCGCGATGGACCCAGGTGCTGACCGCGACATCGCGCTCAACGCCCTCCTGGACGAGCTCCGCGAGGTGTTCGAGATCGTCGCCGATGCAACTCACGACCACCCCGCCGCCCCGGTCGTTGACGCCACTGCGGCGAGCAGCGACTCCGACGTCGATGGTGGCTCGTCAGATGGTGACGTCGACGCCGATTCGTCCGATGAGGACGCGGATGCGGACTCGAATGGCGGCGACGTGGACGGCGACTCCAGCGACGAAGACGCCGACGCGGACTCGTCTGACGAGGATGGCGACATCAACTCGGCCGATGCGGCTGACGAGGCTATCGAGGACATCGAAGCTGACGAGCCGAATGAGGCCGACGAGGCTGTCGAAGCGGACGAGGCTGTTGAAGCCGACGAGCCGGACGAAGCTGACGAGCCTGATGAGGCTGATGAGGCCGACGAGTCAGACGAGGAAGACGAAGGCGACGAGTCCGATGAGGACGACGAAGCTGATGAGTCTGACGAATCTGACGAGAATGACGGAGACAACGAAGAAGATGGGGACGAGGACTAACGGCCGGTAGGACCAGCCACTCGTAACCAATCTCACAGGCGAACGCCGGTCACCCAGAGCGGGTGGCCGGCGCCTCGCTCGCAACGGACGGATCCGATGAATAACCACCACTCAGACACAACCACCGCGCGCCGTACCCGCAATCTGCGCCACGTCGCCCTCACCGCGATGCTCGCCCTGCCGCTGCTGTTCGCAGCCGCCTGCGGCGGCTCATCCAGCGAACCAGTCCCCGCCGCCACCCCGAACGCATCCACGGTTGCCACCCAGGCCCTGATCGCGGACGTCGCCGAGGCAGCCACCGATCTCAGCACGGCACTCGAGAACCCGGATGTCTCATCCGATGCCTGGCGCGCCAACGCCGTCGCCGCACTCGCGACGCTGAGCACCCAGGTCGCTGCGACTTCCGAGCAGCTCGATACCACCGACGGTGCGACCGCCGAACAGAAGCAGCTCGCCGAGGCGACTACTCAGTACAGCCAGGCAGCCGGGGTCCTCGCCCTGGGCCTCGAAACGCTCGACCTCGACAAGATCGATGCCTCTGCGACGTTGTTGGCCCAGGCAACCGCGAGTCTGGTGGCAGCTCAGGTCATGCTGATCCAGTAGTGACCGCCCCCAACCGAGCGTGTTCGTAAGAATTCTCGAAGTCCCCTGCGACTCTCGCCCACCTCGGACACGCTCGGATCGGCGTCGGCCCTGTAGACATGGGCTGACACCCAACCTCGTCGACGTCGACGAACGTATGAAGTGAGACTCGGCACAGAGTCCCCACTTTCCCCTGCCCTGAAGTCGCCCCCTCGCAGTTGCCGAACGTCTACGTACAGGCCTGCAAGGGACGTGCGCCGCCTGGCACCAAACGCCCGAACAGGGGAGGCTTCACGTGAATCTGAAAACCACATTCGCCACCGTCGCGGCAGCGGTCCTATCGCTCGCACTCGTAGCGCCGGCCACTGCTGCCGTGAATCTGAACGCCGATGTCGCGCAGCCGGCCATCGCGCCGTCTGGGCCCGGTGACAATGGCAAACCGGACACCACCGGCAGGCCAGAGGAGCCAGGCCAGCCCAACGAGCCCGGCGTGAGTCCGCAAAGCCGCCCGGGCGATGTTGGTCCCAGTAGCCGCGATCTGCCCGAACTGCCGGAAAACGCATCGCCAAAGGCACACGCAGCCGTTGAAGCAGCGTACGAGCAGTTCGCAGCGATCTCGGCGCGGCTTGCCGCGATTCGCGACCTCGAGCCCGGCGCGGACCGCAACGCAGCGCTCAACGAGGTCTTCGCCGAATTCGGCAGCATGATCAACACCGTCGCCGACGCAGTCCACGAAGTGGATGACGACGGAGACGACGCCGAGCCCGAGGACGCTGAACTCGCACTCAACGAGGAAGACGCCGACGCCGAGGGCGACACTGACTCTGACGAAGATGCAGATGCCGACACAGACTCAGATAAAGACCCTGATGAAGACGACGACGATGACGATAATCAGGACGACAAAGACTCCGACAGCGGAGACTCTGACGAAGATGATTCTGACGACGAGGAATAGCTGCCCGCCAGCGACACCTCTCGCCAGATAAGCCGATGGCTGGCCCCGCAAAGACGGTCGCCAGCCATCGTCATGATCGGCGGCTGACCATGAACAACACCCTCGCACTCGCCGCTACCCAGAGCCGCATCCAGCGGCTGCTCATCACCGCAGTGACAGGAATCGCTCTACTGCTGCTCGCTGCCTGTGGCGGCAGCGAAGCCGAACAGCCGGTCGCCGACCAGGTCGAAGACTCGCCCACGGTCAGTTCCACCGACACCGACACTCAGGACAACATCGTCGCCTCCACCGACACCACCAGCGACGCGGACTCGACAACCGACGGCAACACCGACGTCACCGAGGTCCTTACACCGGCTGAGCGCTACGTGGCCGATGCCAACGCGCTGCTCGATGCCGTGACCACCACGTCGGACAGCGTGGCAGCACAATTGCAGAACGCGGACGTGGAATCGTCGGTCTGGCGCACGGAGACCGCCACTGCCCTGCGATACCTCGCTGCGGTGCTCGATAGCGCATCAGCTCTGTCGGCGCCCGCCGACTACGCGACACAGCACCAGGCGCTGATCGATGCGACCAGCAAGTACAGCTGGGCCACCGAGATGCTGGCAGACGGCGTCGAGACGTTGGATCTGACCACGATCAACGATGCCGCCGCGCTGCTGGCGAACGCGAGCGCGGAACTTGCCACCGCACAGGCAGGACTCTCCAGCTAGCGACCGGACTCCCCGGCAACTCGCACCTTCGAAAGAGACCGCCATTTGGCGGTCTCTTCGTCGTTCTGGCCGCGAATCACGGCGCCATCGCGCTGTCTGCCCTGATCCACACCCTGGTGACTTCGTAGGAATCCAAACTCCGAACCCAAAGACTTTCCCTGCGGCCCACCTGACATCGGTTCGAATAGCCTGAAAACCCTGCCGATTTGCCGGTCGACAGCAGATGTTACGCGCCGAGATTCGAAAAAATCGCAGACCGACTTGGTAACGGTCCTTCTTATTGTGAAAAATCGTTCAAGTTATCTCCAGAGGCCTCCGAATCTCTTGAGGACAGCCAGGTATCGGGGTTCACCCTAGTGTCCCCAGCCAAGGAGGTAGAGCTGTGAAACCAGGAAAATTGATCGTGGCCGGCATGGCCGCAGGCGCGATCTCATTATTGGCGGCAACGCCCGCCCTTGCCAGCGGAATCCCGCTGAATGTCGGAGCGCACGATGTCACCGTAGCCCCGGAAGAGGGCAAGCCAGACAACGCTGGCCCCTCCAACCGCCCCGATAACCCCGGACGCCCGGACGCCACACCTGAAGCCGATGCAGGCGGCGACGACGTCAATGTCAGCCGTGGGAACCGCCCGGACAACGCCGGGCGCCCAGAAGCCACCGCCGAGGGTGAGGACGAAACCCCCATCATCCGCGGCAACCGACCTGACAACGCCGGCGCTCCCGAGGGCTCAGGCAAGCCTGCCGATGTCGGCCCAGGTGCTCGCACCATGCCGACGCTCCCGGAAAACGCCTCGCCGCGTGCACACGCCGCGGTAGCCGCTGCCTACGAGCAGCAGGGCGTCATCCAGGAGCGGGTTGCCGCAATCCGCGAGCTGGAAGCTGGCCCGGGCCGCAGTGAGGCGATGAACGCCCTCATGGCTGACTTCGGCGACCTGTTGCACTCCGTCTCTGACGCCGTCCAGGCGGTCGAAGTCGGGAGCGACGGCGGTGAAGGCGACGGTGAAGGTGACGCCGCACTCCTCGAGGAGGGCGACGGCACCGGCGACGGCACCGGCGACGGCACTGGCGACGGCACCGGCGACGGCACTGGCGACGGCACTGGCGACGGCACCGGCGACGGCACTGGCGACGGC
>JABIST010000341.1 GCA_018700215.1 Dehalococcoidia bacterium
CCAACGCCGAGAGCGACTGCTACCACACAACCGATGCCAGATGAGGCGAGGTTGGTTCCGCTGGTTGAGATCGATGTGCCGGATGAGTGTCTGCTCTTCAGCGACATCCTGATCTCGCCGGAATATGGCACAACGATCAGAGCCGTCGAGCAGCTGAATGTCCGACTACGCGCGACCGGGTGTGGGATGACGGCGTTCTCATCGATCGACGATAACGATCGGCTGGTGCTGGAGTGGCGCAGTGAGGACGACCCGGCTCTGACGGCAGAGGTGCGGCTGAGTTACGACGCGGGGGTCAATGAGTGGGTGGGCAGGACGCGATTCGCGGAGCCTGGTGTCTGGGTAACCGCAGACACGACCGGCAGTGCGAGTCAGGTGTTGGTTGAGTGGAGTAGCTACGCCACCGAGTCGATCTTGCCGTGGAGCCTGGAGGGGGTCCCTCGACACCTCTGGGTGCTGACAAGCGATGGCAACTGGGAGCGACGGTGGACCTCTTCGCAATCCGGTCTCGCATGGCTGCGAGACCCGGATCGGGTGGTGTTCGTTCAGCGCCGCGGTGGCACGAACGTACTGATGCTTGGGGACATCGAGGGTAATTCGATCGAGCCGCTGTTCGAGGTGGGGTCCCAGGAGAACGAACTGGGGGGCGGGCTGTCCGGGGCGTTCGAGCCGCTCGAGCAGAACCAGGCGGCGCATATCGCAGGGGCGCCGGATGGGCGCGCAGCGGTGGTGTGGTGGAAAGATGGCGTGCACATCCAATCACGGCTGGTCTCGGCGAGTGGACGGGTGAGCGTGCTGGAGTTGGGCACACCTCGGCTGGCCAGTTTCGCGTGGTCGCCCACATCCGAGCTGTTGTTGGCGCTGACCCCCGACGAACTGCTGGCGCTGTCGCCGGGGGGTGGGGTGCGAGCGCGGCGTGAGCTCGGGACGTTGCCGCAACCGACGGTGATCTGGGCTCCGGACGGCAGCTACGCGCTGGCTGTGTACACGCAGGGTCCGATGAGTCGCATCGAGCGGTTCGACCCGATGACACTTGCATTCGAAACCGTGTTCGACGGTGGTGTGAGGCTGACCGGGGACGGGGCGGCGTCGATCAGCCCCGACGGACGGCTGGCAATGTCGTGGTGGGACGGCGATGTAGGCGGAGCGGTGACGATTGGAGTGGTTGATGCTGACGCGCTGATTGGGACTGAACCACTTGCGCACGCGATCGGGACGATCGAGACGAACGGGGCTGCTTCGGACTTCGGAGGGCTGTCCTGGTCGCCGACTGGCGATGCGGTGGCTTTCGCCGGTACAGGGCTGGTGCTCACGGAAGGGCTCGTGCCTGCGTTGTCCGCAGTGGGTCTGATCGAGGTGGCGAGCGGCAAGATTCGAGAGCTGGCGGTCTCGAAAGGGCACTACACGGCCGGTAACGACGGGTTGATCTGGTCGGTTGATGGAGCAGAGATTCTCGCGAGATGGCAACCCTGTCTCAACTGCCCGAGCACCGTACAGAATTGGGATGCGGTGGATGTGGGATCAGGGGAGTTGGTCGGAGAGATCGAGGTCTGGGCGGGAACCAGTGTGGGCTGGCCATTGGGCACGACGCTGGCCCTGAACGGGTTAGAGGTGCTCGATTCAGCCGGTAAGACGCTGGGAGTGATAGACCCGGCCGATGCCCGACTGCTGGGGGTTACCCACGCACGATCACCGGACGGAGATCGGATGGTGGTTCCGCTGTCGCCGGGGACAGGAACTCACATCTACGCGACAGGAGGTGACGCACACGAGCTGACCGCGCTCGGGAGTTTCGACGCAGAACTAGAGATCGCCTCGATGCTCGGTATCGAATACACAGTAGTTCGCGATGAGGAAGGTTGGGTACGCGTAACACTTGCGGATGGGACCGAGGCACCGTACGTCGCCTCGGCGATCGGTGGTGAGGGAGCGGAGTTCGCGCCGTCGCCGTCTGGGAGGCTTGCGCTGAGCCTAGACAGCAGCGGATTCACGTTGCTGGACGCGCTCGTACCGGAGTCTGATGCACTGCCAGCACGGCAGGTGTGGCCTATCGGGTTGGGAGAGCGGCGTGGCGCAATCTCCTGGTCCGCAGACGAGTCTCGATTCGTGGTCGCAGGTACCGAAGCGGTGGCGGTGATCGACGTGAGGTCTGGGACCGCCGTGGTCTATCCGGTGGACTCGATGGACGTCGGACTCGATCCGAGCGCTCAGTCAGGTCAGCCGCTGGTCGCATCGTGGGGAGTAGACGGTACGTCGGTATTGTTCGCGACACGCGAGGCGCTTTGGCAACTGGACACGGAGACTGGCCAGGCAAGTCTAATCGCGAGCGCACCTCGGCCGGGTGGGTTCACCTCGGGCACGGTGCTATCGGCGGCGCCGGATGGGAGCGCGATGGCGGTGGGGACGGCGTTCGGAGTGTTCGTGCCGGAAGCCGGTGGCGAGTGGCGGCTGATCAGCAGGGTTGGGATGCCAGCGATCGGTGGTGAACTGCACTGGTCAGGGGATGCTTCGCGGCTGGCGTACGCGGGGGCGATGGCGAGCGGGCGGCCCTACGGAGTGGTTGAGGTGGCAGTAGCCGAGGGGCAGCCGCGACTGATCACGTTCGGCGGCGCGGCCCAGCAGGTGCTGGGATGGCTGGACGACGGCCGGATCGTCTACGTGTACCGGGTGACGACTGACTAGCGACCCGCGGTACCTGCCCGCCTGGACAGCCTTCACACTGGCAGTCTGTGGCAGGATCACATGGTGAACGAACCAGAGTCCCCACAGTCTCAATCACCAGACACGGCATCGGCAGATACGGCGACCGCTGGGATGCTGGCGCTGGTGGACGACGTCAGCCGCGCGGTTTCGGAAGAAGCCGGGGCAGCTGATGGTCCGCGGATGTGCCAGCGGGTGGTGGACGCAGTGGGCGACGCCTTCGATCTACCAACCGGGTGGGTCTACCTCTTCGACCGTGACACCGGAGAGCCGAGGCTGGCAGCGGCACGAGGATTGCCGCCGGTCTTCCAGGAGGAGCCGGACCGTTGGGAGGGTGTCTGCTGGTGCGTGGAGCTGCTGCTGACGCCGCATGGGCCAGATGATCCAGCGGGCAACGTGGACCGGATCAGATGTTCTCGATTGCAGGGAATCGCGACTGGTGAGGCGGCCGGCATCACTCATCACACCTCGGTCCCGCTGACCGCAGCCGGACGGCGGGTAGGGGTGATGAACGTGGCGCGGGCCGACTGGCAGCCCGTGGATGAGCCAGACCTGGCGGTGCTGACGATGATCGGACGGCTGCTGGCGGTGGGGGTGGCTGGACTGCAGGTGCAGGATGGCGTGATCGCAGCAGCGCTCGCAGCCGATCGAGTGAGGGTGGCGCAGGAGTTACATGACACAACGATGCAGGCGCTCACAGGAGTGACGCTCAACCTGGATGTGGCGGCGACGCAACTGGAACGCGACCCAGAGGCGGCGGCCGAGCGACTGGAGCGAGGCGCGCAGCTCGCGCAGCAAGCGCTGGATGAGACGCGAGCGGCGATCGATGGGCTGCATATTCGGGCGGCGGAGAGCGGAGGGCTGGCCGCAGCGGTAGGGCGTGTTGCCGATGAGTTCACCCGGACGTACGGGATCCCGGTCGTGCGCGAAATCACCCTCGACACATCTCCGCTACCGCCGGCGCTGGAGCATGGGTTGCTACGGGTGGTCTCGGAGGGTTTGCACAACGTGGTCAAGCACGCAGAGGCGACCGAGGCGCGAATCGTGCTGCGCCGGAGAGGGCAACGGGTGAGTCTGATCCTTGAAGACAACGGGCGCGGGTTCGAACCGTCGCATGCGGAAGCGACGCCGCATGGGTACGGGCTGCAGAGTATGCGCATCAGGGTGCGGCTACTGGGTGGACGCTTTCGGTTGAAGACGGCGCCGGGTGCGGGGACGCGAGTTGAGGTGAGCCTGGGAATCGATGGTGGCTAGCGTGACCGCGAAGAGACGCGTGGTGGTGGCGGACGATCACCCGGTGGTGCGGGATGGGATCGTCGCGCTGGTGGATGCCGGTGGATTCGACGTGGTGGGCGAGGCGGAGGACTCGGAGCGGGCAATCGCGGTGTGTGAGGTGCGGCGACCGGAGTTGCTGCTGTTGGATTATGAGTTGCCGCCGGGGGACGCACCTGCGGTGATTTCCGCAGTACGAGAACAGCTACCGGAGCTACGAATCCTGGTGTTCACCGCGTTTCACGACGTGGAGCGAGCACGGATAGCGCTGGAGGCGGGCGCGGACGGATTCGTCACGAAGGGACTCCGCGGTCCGGCGCTGATTGAGGCGCTCAATCGGGTGCTGGCGGGCGAGCGGATGGTCGCACCGGAGATCGAACGACTGCTGGGGGAGAAGCCTGAGCAGGTTCGCCCACCATCAGAACGGCAGCGCGCGGTGGTTGAGGCGGTCGCAGCCGGGGCGACGAATCGAGAGATCGCGGAGCAGCTCGGGATTACTGAGCGGACGGTGAAGTACCACCTACGGGCGGTGTTCGATCGCCTCGGCGTGTCGAATCGAGCGGAGGCAGTGGCGCGGGCGTCGGAGGCGGGGTGGCTGCGCGGGGAGTGAGCGTCGCCGGGCCCTCGCAGTGAGGACTCGGCGACGCTCCAGTCATCGGGCGCTAGTTCCTAGCCCCAGATCGCCGTGTAGTCGGTGTCCCCTGGGCTGGCATAGTCGCCGTGCGGGCCCTCGGTTCCATCCGAGTTCGTCGCGTTCGTCGGAACAGTGACGTCCGGGCCAATAACGGTGAAGAACGGATCTGCGTCAGGGAAGCCCGCTTGATCGATATAGGTAATCCCGGAGCCGCCGTTCACGCCGGCCTGACCACCGAGGACTGGGCAAATGAACCCGTCGGTCGTCTCGGGCGGGGCCGCTGACGCAACGCCGGTCGTGGCTGCGACGAGCAGCGCCGCCGCGCCGAATCCTGCGATCAGTTTCTTCTTCATACTGTGGTTCCTTTCATCGGACCTTGCTGATGAAGCGAGATTGGCAGCGAGTTCTGACGGAAGTGCTACAAAGATTGCGTTGTCGGACCGATCCAGTGGCCGACGTTCCGAGGAAGCCTGGAGGCCTGATGTCCGACCTGTTCGATATGACCGGCAAGGTGGCGTTGATCACAGGTGGGAGCCGAGGGCTGGGACGCTCGATGGCGCTCGGATTTGCCGAGCACGGGGCGGATGTCGTGATCGCGAGTCGCAGTCAGGAATCGTGTGATGCGGCGGCGGCTGAGGTGCGGGCGCTGGGTCGCCAGGCGCTGGGATACGCGTGCCATGTGGGGCACTGGGACGAGTTGGGTGAGCTCGTCGATGCTGCGTACGAGCGGTTCGGCCGCATCGATGTGCTGGTGAACAACGCTGGGATGTCGCCGCTGTACCCCTCGTTGGATCAGGTGAGCGAGGAGCTGTTCGACAAGATCGTAGGGGTGAACCTGAAGGGGCCGTTCCGGCTCAGCGCACTGGTGGCGAAGCGGATGATGGAGGGCGAAGGCGGCTCGATCATCAACGTGTCCAGCACAGCGGCTGTGAACCCAAGTCCCAACTCCGAGCCCTACGGAGCAGCGAAGGCCGGAATTAACTCGCTGACGAAATCGATGGCGGCTGCCTACGGCCCGACGGTGCGTGTGAACTGCATCCAGGCCGGGCCGTTCCTCACGGACATTTCGAAGGCGTGGGACCTCGAGGCGTTCAACGAACGGGCGAAGACGACGATCCCGCTGGAGCGTGGCGGAGAACCAGACGAGGTAGTGGGAGCGGCAGTCTATCTGGCGAGCGCCGCCTCCAGCTTCACGACTGGAGCCATCCTGGCGGTGGATGGCGGGTCACGCTAGGGAGCGGACACTCGATCAGCTACCAGCTCACGAGCCCGCGGGGGTCGATCTCGATCGTTACGACTGCACCTACCTCGAACGACCGAATCACCTCGATCGGCAAGTCAGCTGCGATGCGAGCGCCATCGAGATCGAGGAGCAGGCGCCCTCGACCGTGTGCACCTTGTACAGCGACGATTGAGGCGTCCCCGCGGTAGACGCTCTTCACCTCGGTAGCGTCGCTCACGAGTCGGACTGCGGAGGGGCGGAGCGCGATGTCGCTCGCGGACGTGGGGATTGCAGCGGCGGCGGTCACGGCGGTGGGGAGCTGCATCGCCTCGATGAGGGAGTACCCGAGAAACGACGCAACGGCGGGCGTAAGCGGACGTTCGAGTACCACCTCGACGGTGCCGTGCTGGGCGACGTTGCCATCGAGCAGCACCGCGACGCGGTCGGCGAGGAGCTGGGTCTCGCTGAGGTCGTGAGTGACGAGGAGCGTGGTGGTGGCTTCGTCAGCGAGGAGCGTGCGTAGCTCGCCGACAAGTTCGGCACGTGTGCCGGAGTCGAGCGATGAGAACGGCTCGTCGAGGAAGAGCAGGCGTGGCTCGACAGCGAAGGCGCGAGCCAGGGCGACACGCTGCGCCTCCCCGCCGGAGAGTGTGTGTGGCAACGCCTCGGCCAGGTGCGCAACGCCGAGCCGGGCAAGCCAGTGATCAGATCGAGCGCGTCGATCGGTGCGCGGCACCTCGTGAAGTGCGAGCGCGGTCTCGATGTTGCGACGAGCGGACATATCGAGCAGCGCCGGCTCCTGGAAGACGGTGGCAGTGAGGCGACGCTGTCGCACGCGGGCTCGACCGTCCAGCGCCGGCTCGTCGAAGAGCGCGACCTGCCCTTCGGCGAGGTCCAGCAGCAGTGCTCCGGTCAGCAGGAGGGTCGACTTGCCAGCACCGTTTGGACCGAGGAGGGCGAGCGTCTCTCCTTCGGTGACATCGAGCGCTGGGACGCGCAGCACCTCACGAGGGCCGCGGCGCACACGGATGTCGCGAAATGTGAGGGCGGTCATCGACGGTGTGCCCGCTGCTGAACGGTGGTGAGCACAGCGGCGATCACAATAATGAAGGCGAGCAAGATGAAGCCGAGCGCGAGGGCTGAACCGAATTGACCTTTGCTGACCTCGAGCACGGCAGCGGTGGTGAGCACTCGCGTTTCGCCGGCAAGGTTGCCACCGACCATCATCGACGCCCCAACCTCGGAAACCACGGCACCGAAACCGGCCATCACTGCAACCAGGAGCGGGAGGCGGGCCTCGCGGACGATCAGCCAGAGGTACTGGCGCTGATTCGCTCCCATCGCCCGGATCTGCAGGTGGAGCGCCGGCGGGAGCGCCATCACCGCAGCCGCTGTGATGGCCACAATAATCGGTGTCGCGATCACCGCCTGAGCCAGAATGATCGCGGCCGGCGTGTAAATCAGACCCAGCCCACCCAGTGGCCCCGATCTCCAGAGCAGGATACTGACGACCAGTCCGGCGACCACAGGCGGTGTGCCAGTGCCAGCATTGGCGAGCGCCACGAACGAGCGCTGGCCCGGGAACCGCGCAAGCGCAAGGCCCAGACCGATCGGAAGTCCGACCAGCAGCGCCACCAGCGTCGATGTTCCAGTGATCGCAGCGGTGCGCAGCGTGATGCCGTAGACATCGTTGTCACCAGTGCGAAGCAGTCGCCAGGCCTCGGTGATCGCCTCTGCGATCAGGTCCATCGAGCTAGTCCGACTCGGAAGCGTAGGGAGTGAAGAGCGGCTGACCGTATTGCTCGCCGCCGAACTCGCCGATCAGCTGCTGGGTCGCCGGTTCCAGGAGGAAGGCACGGAAGCGTCGAGCGGCCTCGGCGTTCACACGGTCGTGGAGGTCTGGGTTCACGACGATCACGTGATAGACGTTGAACAGTCGCTCGTCGCCTTCCACGAGAAGTGGAAGGCGCTCGGGGTCCGAAACTGAGAGCCAGGTTGCGCGGTCCGTGAGCGTGTACGCGCTGGTTTCGGCGGCGATGGTGAGTGTGGCAGCCATGCCCTGCCCGCTCTCGGCATACCACTCGTCGGTGGACGGAACCTCGAGACCGGCGGCGTCCCACAACGTCTTCTCCTTGGCGTGTGTGCCCGAGTCATCACCTCGGCTGATGAACCTCGCGCTGTGAGCCTTGATCGCGGCGAATGCCCCGGCAGTGTCGGACATGTGACCAATTCCCGCTGGATCCTCAGCCGGGCCAACGATGATGAAATCATTGAACATCACGCGTGCCCGCTCGATGCCGAAGCCTGCATCGACAAACGCCAGTTCCGCTGCGGGCGAATGGACGAGCAGTACATCGGCATCACCGCGCTCACCCATCGACATCGCGGCACCGGAGCCGACGGGGATGATCTTCACGGAGTCACCGGATCGCTCCTCGTAGCGAGGAATGAGTGTGTCCAACAGCCCGCTATTGTCGGTGCTCGTTGTGGTGGCCAAGATCAGCTCGGTGTTACCACCGCCACAGGCTGTGACCGAAAGAACTGCCAACCCCAGCAGCGAGCCGGCAATGAATCCTCGGAACAGCCTCACGTCGCCTCCCGGTCACGTGCAAACCCGTCCTGCACTGCCATGCAATACGGTACTCTAGGTCCTCACCCGAGCGCCAGACGAACGGTCATGCAGATGAGTAACGAGGCGAGCACCAGTCGAGCGAGCGCGCCGCTTGAGGTCCACGCCAAGGTCTGGATCGAACGTGCTGGCGAGGTCGTGATCAGTGATTTTCTGGTGCAGTTGCTCGAGCTAATCGCCGAGCGCGGGTCGCTGGCCGCAGCAGCCGAGGTGCTGGAACTACCGAACCGAACCGCCTGGAAGAAACTCCGCGAAATGGAGGCCGCCGCGGGAGTACCACTGGTCAGCTCGGCATCCGGTGGCGCTGAGGGCGGCCGCACGACGCTCACCCCCGAGGCGGAATCGATGCTCTCCGCCTTCCATCGCGTCGCAGACGCAGCGCTGACCGATGTCGACGAGCGCTTCAGCTCGGAACGGAGCGGGTTTCCCAGTTAGGCGAGTGGGGTGCCCTCACGGCTACGGAACCAGAACGTCATCGCCATCATCGTGAACGGCCCGAGCGCGGCAAACGCCTGCTCAGCATTTGCCCCCGTCGCCCAGGCGACCGCGAGACCAGCCTGCACAGCCACGAGGCCCCACGTCACCATCGGCCGGACAGCCGCCTTGATCGCATCGATAGTCCCGCTCGGTCGCAGCATTGGTTCGCCTCCCTAACTCGCCTGTTGCACAGTCACTTCGTACCGAGGGTGGCCAGCACCGTCAGGCAGCTCGCGTTCGATCCGCACTCGGTTCTCCACCAGCAATCTCACCAACTGCCACCGCCCGAGGACTGGCGACAGCGACATCTGCCCACCCGCCCACCTTCGAGGACCCCCGATCCTCTTTCAACAACCCCACCTGGGGCGACCCCACCTACCGACTCATCCCCCGCGACCTCCCCCAGGACCGCGTCGCCGCCGCCCACCTCCACATCAACACCCGCGATGTCTATGAAGACATCGATGTCGCCCTCCCCCTCCGCACCTTCGAGCAGC
>JABIST010000227.1 GCA_018700215.1 Dehalococcoidia bacterium
ACTGCGTCGTCGTGGCTCGGGTTACTGAAGTTTCACTCGAACCAATTTTGTAAATGCAGTGAAAATATAGTCTCTAAGTGCAAGTGATTTGCTGACAGCCTGTTGGTGCGCTGAGCGAATGATCAGTTAGTTGTGCCGGAGTGAGTGCGGGTGCCGGGCGAGCGGGCTGGAGGACGGCGGCGAGGGCTTCGACGAGGACGCGGTTTTCCTCGGGGGTGCGAGAGGCGATGCGGAGGTAGCGAGCGGCCTCGGGCATGCTCTTGGCGGCGCAGTCCTTGATGAGGATGTTGTGCTCGATGTAGAGGCGGCGGGCGACCTCGGGTGCGCTCGCCAATGGGTTGGTGAGCCTGGCGAGGATGAAGTTGGCGTCGGGCTCGATGGGGTCGATGCCGGGGAGGGCGCGCAGATCCTCGTAGAGCTGGGCGGCGGCGGAACGCGTGAGATCGCAGCTTGCGGCGAATGCGGCGCGGTAGCGGCCGACGGTGCGGAGGAATTCTTCGGCGAGGCCGTTGATGTTCCAGATGGGGAGCGCGGCGCGGACGGCGTCGATCAGATCGCGGTCGGCGCTGAGGAGGTAGCCGATGCGGAGGCCGGCGATGCCGAAGACCTTGCTGAGGCTCTTGATGACGACGAGGTTGGGGTGCTGCTCGATGACGTCTTCGACGCTCCCGGCGGAACCGGCACGCGCGAACTCGATGAAGGACTCATCGACGATCAGGCGGCAGTTGTGGGGTTCGAGTCGGCGGGCGAGGCGGAGGATGTCTTCGCGGGAGACGGAGAGGGCGGTGGGGTTGTTGGGCGTGACGACGATGGCGGTATCGGACTGCCACTGAATGGCGGATTCGGCGAAGGCATCGACGTCCAGCTCGAAGGTGCCGGGGGTGAGGGGGAAGCGGTTGAGGCCGGCGGCGGGGATGACGGCTTCGTACTCGTTGAAGGAGGGGGTGGGGATGGTCATGCGCTGCATGAACTGGTTACCGAGGATCTTAATCAGCTCGGCGGCTCCGTTGGCGATGGCGAGGTTGTCGGGGTCGGCACCGGTCCAGTCGGCGGTGAGGCGGGCGACTTCGTTCTGGCCGACGGGGTAGTTGGTGACTACCTCGTGGAGGTCGTCGCGGAACACCTCGAGCATCTCGGGGGGTGGGAAGTGCATGTTGTAGAGGTAGGAGTGATCGGTGAAGCCGTAGCGCCAATAGGAGCCGTGGAGTTGCTGGATGCGGTCGTACTGGGCGTCGCGGTCCTGGAAGAGGAACTCAGCGGCATCGAGATCTCGGTGGTCATCGACTTCGTACCAGCGGCTGGCGGAGACGTCGACGGCGGCGAGGGTGGTGAGGGCGTCCTCGGCGACGGCCTGCTGGAGGATGGTCTCGTAGTAGCGGTCGACGTGGCCGGCTTCGACGGCGCGGCAGAGGCGGGGCAGTAGTTCGTCGCGGAGGAGCGCTTCGCGGAGGAGGTAGATGTTGACGGTCTTGAGGGCGGTCGCGAGGTCGAAGGTGGGGCCCTGTTCGGCGCCGAGGGTGAAGCTGGTGACCTGGTTGCGCTCGTTGTGGTGGACGACGGTGCCGGAGAGTGGGCGTTGGTAGGGCGCTACGGCGGCGCTGCTGCCGGGCTCGCGTAGCAAGGCGGTGATCACTTCGGCATCGAAAGCAACATCGGCCTCGAGGAGGAGGATGTCCTGATCGAGGTAGTCGCGAGCGTCCCAGAGGGAGCGGATGTTGTTGGTGGTGGCGAAGTCTGGTGCGTCGACGTAGCGGATGGCGACGTTTCCAAAGTCCGAGCCGATACGGTCACGGATCACGTCACCGCCGTAGCCGATGACGATGACCACCTCGGCGACACCTTGTGAGGCCAAGGCGCGGAGGGCGCGTTCGAGTAGCGGCACGCCGCCGACCTCGACGAGGCACTTGGGGACGTTGGCGGTGAGCGGCTGGAGGCGGGTGCCCTTGCCGGCGGCGAGGATCACGGCGCGTCGAACCGCCGGTGCCTGAGGACCGGCGGTAGTCGGCTGGGAATTGGTATGCGGCATCAGGGAGCGCGGCGCGAGGTCAACCACGGTTAGGCTCCGGCGCTAGCGGCCGCCTCGACTGGTTGCTGCACCTCGGAGGGCTGCACGGTGGCGGAGGTGAAGTAGTCGCGGAGGCGGTCGATGCCGTCGTTGTAGCGATCGTTGCAGAAGGCGAGACGGAGGTCCTGGGGGACACCGAAGTCGGTGCCGGGGACGACGGCGACGTGGACCTTCTGGAGGATGTCGCGGGCGAGTTCCTTGGAGGAGGCGAAGCCGTTGGCCTTGTTCCAGTCCTCGCAGCGGAGCATGGCGTAGAAGCCGCCCTCGGAAGC
>JABIST010000342.1 GCA_018700215.1 Dehalococcoidia bacterium
CACCATCCTCGCCAACTGGATGATCTGGGAACTCTCAAAGCCCGTCATTGCTCAGATTCACGGCTACTGCCTCGCCGGCGGCACCGAACTCGCCTCCATCTGTGACTTCCGAATCGTCACCGAAGATGCCCAGATCGGCTACCCGCCCGTCCGCGCCATGGGCACCATGGACATGATGTGGGCGCCCTGGTTCCTGCCCCCCGCAAAGGCCCGCCTCTTCGCCTACACCGGCGATGCCTTCACCGGCAAAGACATGGAATGGATGGGCTGGGCCACCTACGCCGTCGCCCCAGATCAGCTCGACGAATTCACCAACAACTTCGCCGAACGCCTCGGCCACATCGATAACGACCTGCTCGCCTACAACAAGCGAGCCGTCAACCGGCAGTACGAAATCATGGGCATTCGCACCGGCCTCATGTCCGGCACCGACGTCGAAGCCATGAGCAAGCACCGCCCCGCCGCCGGCGAATTCGGCCGCATCTCCCGCGAACAGGGCCTCAAAGCCGCCCTCGAGTGGCGCGACGCCCCCTTCCGCGACTTCCGAGGCGCCTACGCCTCCGCCCCCCACGACCGCGGCCTCGCCACCGGAGAAGGCGCCGAAAACGAAAAGCCCGTCGACGCCTAGCGCCGTCACCTTCGGACACGAAAGAGGCCGGGCACCTGCCCGGCCTCTTCGATCTCTCGAGTCGCGTTCAAGCTACGGGCTGTGCGGAGGATTCCCACCGTCGCCACAACTCACGTTCATTCCCGGCGCATCCGCGTCTCCCGGCGGAGTCGTGTCGGTGTTCGCACCCACCACTAGCGCCATGCTGTACCACCCACCACCGCAGCTAATCGGACCCGGCGCGCCGGAGTTCTCGACTGAGTTCGGGTGCCCAGAATTCCCGCCAAGATCACCAATACTTCCCGGTTCTACCTCTGCCGGCCCGTCGTTGCCATCATCCCATTCGATGATGTTCGGCTCGTTGCCCAGCAGTCCGTCGGAGACCGCATCACCGACGGTGCCACCCATCCCGGCACTGGAAGCGAGGCTCGTTGTCAGGACCACCAGCAGTGCTGCCGATGCCCCTGCGATTGCAAGCTTGTTCATCCTGTAACTCCGATCTCAACAGTCAGATTGTCGAGAGACTGCAGATACGATACCAGCATCGAACCGTTCCACGTGTACTCTGCGCTGAAGCCACACCGGTGGCAGCCAGTAACGGGAGGACACACCGATGACCGCTGAGCGATGGCAATGGTGGCGCGACCAGACACCCGCACTTGAGAAGCGCGCATACGTGAACACCGGCTTCACTGGCCTGCTCTCCAACGATGTCGCCCAGGCCATGCAACGCCGCATCGACTTCGAACTTGCCGAGGGCTGGACCACCAAAGCCGTCATGGAAGAAGGCCGCGAAACCCGCGAGCGCCTCACCCAGCTCTTCGCCCAGATCTTTGGCGCGGACGCCCACGAAGTCGCCCTCACCACCAGCACCAGCCTCGGCGTCAGCTCCGTCATCGCCGCCCTCGAAATGTCCGAGGGTGACCGTCTCCTCACCTCATCCGTCGAACATGGCGCCGGCGCCGTCCCCCTCTACCACTCCCGAATGGTCAACAAAACCGAGGTCGAATTCCTCCCCGTCTCCGCCAACGACTCCCACGGCGAAATCGCCGAGCGCTTCGTCTCCGCCATCGACGAACGCACCAAAGTCGTCGGCCTCTCCGAGATCTCCTTCTCCACCGGCCAGCTCCTGCCGATCAAACCCATCGTCGAAGCCGCCCACCGCGTCGGCGCGATCGTCGTCATCGATGGAGCCCAGACCGGCGGCCACATCCCGATCGATGTCCGCGAATCCGGCGTCGATGCCTACGCAATCCCCGCCCAGAAGTGGCTCTGCGGCCCCCGAGGAATCGGCGCCCTCTACGTCTCCCCCGAAGCCCTGCCCCGCCTCCAGCCCGTCCTCGTCGACATGAGCTACGCCGACGAATGGGACCTCGAAGGCACCTTCTCGCCGAAGCAGGACGTCGCCGGCAAGTTCCAGTTCTCCGCCGTCCCGCCAATCCTCGCCGCCGGCACCGTCGCCGCCATCGAGCAGTACTTCGAGTCCGGCCCTCAGGCAATCTGGGACCGCGTCCGCGAACTCACCGAGATCGCAGAGCGCCGCTTCGAACAGATCGATGGTGTCACCATCGGCAGTGCCCAGTCCGACCAGTCCCGCTCCGGCCTCTTCTGCTTCCGCGCCGAAGGCATCCCGTCGACCGACCTGCCCGCCTACCTCCAGGCTGAGCACGACGTCGTCTGCCGCGCCGTCCGCCAGGAAGACGTCGTGCGCCTCTCGCTCCACGCCTTCAACAACGAAGCCGACATCGAGCGCGTCGCCCAGGGCGTCGAGCAGGCCCTCCGCGAAGGCGGTGTCCCCGCCATCGACTAGCGATTGGGGCCGACCGTCCGAGGTAGCCGCTACTACCCGCCCGTGTTCTCCAGCAACTCCACCCAGTTCCCGTCCGGATCGACCACCATCGCCATCCGGTCTCCCGGCCGCACCTCGAGCGGTCCTGAGGGCACCTCGTAGCCTCGCGATTTCGCGTCCGCGACCATCTCATCGAGGTTGTTCACCCACAGCGTCCAGAAGCGGTACCCGGAGCCGCCGCGCATCCCGCCCGGCGCCGGCCGCGCCTCCGGTACCGCCTTCAGTTCCAGCAGCTTCAACAGACTGTCGCCAACCCGAAACCGGTGCATCACACCGGCGCTGCCGACGGTCGTATCTGCAACATGCTCCAGACCAAGGAAGTCCCCGTAGAACGCCACAGACGCCTCTGCGTCGCGGGCCACGATCGCTAGGTCAATCGCACTCTTCGCGATATCTGCGCTCATCGCTGATCCTCCATGGCTCGACTACTCGTTGTTCTCCAGGAGCTCTACCCAGTTGCCGTCCGGGTCTTCGATCATCGCGATCCGGACGCCGGGGCGGATCTCGGTCGGCTCGGTGGGGACGGCGTAACCGCGTGACTTCGCGTCCGCCGCCATCTCATCGATGTTTGAGACGGACATCGTCCAGTACCGGTACCCGGAGCCGCCGCGCAAGCCGCCCGGTGCCGGCTTCGGCTCCGGTGTCTCTTCAAACTCGATCACCTTGATCATGCTCGTCCCAGCCATCAGCCGGTGCATCGTCCCCCCGCCACCCACTGGGCTGTCCGCAACATGCTCCAGGCCCAGAAAATCTCTGTAGAACGCGAGCGCGGCATCGCCATCGCGCACGATAATCCCGAGGTCGACAGAGTCCTTGGTCAGTTCCACACCCATCTGAGGCGGTCCTTCCTTCCGGGTGATGCGAGCATCGGAACACTCCGTGTGCACCACCATCGCTTGAAATGCAGGCGTCAGCATCCTACATCAGTGGTCTACGCAATCATTGCCATGTACGAGGAGGAGCAATGAGCCCGGTCGACGACAGCAGTAACGCGGACATCCAGGTCCGAGTTCAGCACGCCGCTACGCTCAGCGCTGCGGAGCGAGCCGCCGTCCATCGCGTCTTCGAGGCTTCCTACAAGCAGCCGAATCATGAGTACCTCGATCGCTCGATCGACCGAATTGGGATGCTGGCGATCGCGTTCGAGGCGAGCGGAGATGCGGTTGGCTACGCGATCTCGCGGGCGCACTGGATGGAGCTGCCAGGCTTCGATGCGCCTCAGCTGGTGGTGCTGCACGGGATGCGTTGCGTGCGGCCAGCGTTCCGACATCGCGGAATATCAGGTTTCGTCAATCGGGCAGTGAGCGACGCGATGCGCGAAGAGATCGCTGAGATCGGACGTCCGGCGCGGCAGCTCGAGTGCGGACGCTATGGGCACGCGAGTCGCGCGGGTGGGCGCAGTGATCCATCGGCGGTGCCTCAGGTAGGCGCGTCCCCAACGGCGTGGCAGCGAGAGGTTGGACTGGTTGTGGCTGAGGCGTACGGATCGAACCTCGACCCCGAGACGTTCGTCTGTCTTGGATCAGGGATACCGATTGGCTATCCGAACGCGGAGTTTGAGGCGACTGAGTTTGAGTCCGCCGCATTCGCTCCCGTTGACCGGGCACGCGGCGATAACCTGCTGGTCATCAACTGGCAGCCAGACGCGCCGCCCGGTTGGAACGACCCCGACTGAACCTTGCTAGCTAGTCTTCGAGGACGATTAGGTCGCCGTCACGGACCTCGCCGGGAGTGAGGACTGAGCCGTAGATGCCGGCCTTCGCGTCGTTCAGCTCCGCAATCGCCGTCAGGACCGGGGTCAGCGGGTCGCCACCGTGTGGAGCAATGGTCACCATTGCGCAGCGTGGGTCGCGCTCGGTGACCGCCACGCGGACCGAGTCACCGATGCGGATGGTGTGGCCGACCCAGGCGTCCTCGCCGAATGGGATGCCATCCTGGGTCTCCACGACGAAGTTCATGCGGAACCGACCTGGTTCGCTGGGCGTGTCGCTAGCTTCAGCAATCCGATCGACCGTGGCGTGGCTGATCAGGGAGATCGCTGCGACGTCGAAGCTGCCGCGATAATTGGGGAGCAAGAAGAGCGGCACGCCGGACGCTTGTTCCAGCTCCTTTCGGAGTTCGTCGCTCGTGACGGGGATTTCGGCACCACTAGGCGTGCGTACGCTGAGGACGGGGCGCTCGTCGCCAGACCAGGTGGGTTGGTATCTGAGGATCTCGTGGTGCTCACGACCGGTGAACCACGGGAACGGTGAACGTGATTCTGCCTGGACGAAGGCGTATGAGCGGTCCGCCGCCAGGCCCTGCAGCGTGACGGTGGCTGTCTCAAGCGGCTCAGCGGCCATCGACTTGATGGGGTAGCGCGAGGCGCTGGTGATACGGCCGACCTGGATCATCGATTCGCCTCCATTGTGGCGGATTGCGGTACGGCGAGAATCATAGCGGACCGAGGCTGCGGAGCTGGGACGCGCGCTCTGATCAGGCTCGCGATCGCTCGGTTGGTGCTGGAGCGGGGGTGGGGATGGAGATATTGACGCTGGTGCCGTGAGATGAGTGTGGCTGAATCGTCACGGTGCCGCCCAGCTCTGTGACGCGTTCGTGGATTGAGCGGAGGCCGAACGCACCTTCGCGGATGTCGTTCGGTTCGAAGCCGACGCCATCGTCCTCGACCGCGAGTTCGATCTGGTCATCGTTGTGGAGCAGGGTGATGCTGGCGTTCGCGGCCTGCGAGTGGCGCTGGACGTTGGAGATTAGTTCCTTTGCCAGGTGGTGGACCTGCTGCTCCAGCGCTCGAGTCATTGTCTGTGCCAGCGAGACGTTGACTGTCCAGTGTGGCGCTCCGATGCCTGAGACCAGCTCTTCGATGCGAGCGGCGAGCATGCCGGCCGGGTGACCATCGACCTGATCGCTGGTCAGTTCCCGCATGTAGGCGCGGATGTCTGAGATGACGCTGTTCAGATCGATTACCGTTCGTCGAACGAGATCCTCGCGCAAGATCGAATCGTCGTTCAGGGCGATCTGGAGCGAGAGGCCGACGGCGTAGACAGACTGGATGATGTCATCATGGAGGTCGCGTGCGATGCGATCTCGTTCGAGCTGGCGCTGGACGGTGGTGATCAGGTCGCGGCGCTCCTCTTCGATTTCTCGATATTCAGTGACGTCACGAACGACTCCGATCACGAGTTCAGCATCACTTTCCCCGGTGGAAGCGAGACTGACTTCAACGGGGAACTCGGTACCGTCTTTGCGTAGTCCGGTCAGGTGCTGACCGACACCCATCGGTCGTAGCCGGGGTTGCTGTTGGAAGGCCTCGCGCTGGGCGACGTGGGAGCCACGACGGTTGGCTGGGACGAGCATCTCGATCGGTTGTTCGACCAGTTCGGCGCGTTTGTACCCGAACAGCTCGCAGGCGCGTTCATTGACGAAGGCGATGATGCCCTGCCGATCGACGAGCAAAATGCCGTCGGGGGCGTTCGCAATGATCGCCTCGTAGGTCGCGTCGCTGAATCGCGAAACCATTGCTGGCCGTTCTATCGCGGGGGTGTCACCTCTGTCCAGGTTTCGATTGACCAGGACGGTTACACCATATCCAAATCAGGACTTACCGGTCAGTCCAGTAGCGCATCGACCTCCAGATCGGCGATTGCAGCATCGAGCCGCCCAAAGAAGCCTTCGATGAAGGTTGTTCCGGCGGGACGAGCGAGCGCATCCATCGCATCGCCATCAATCGAGGCGCCGGCGATCACGTTCGTGACGATGCTCCAGAGGACGCCCAGGCGGTAATCGTCCCAGCACTGCTCGAGGCTGTAGTCGCCGACTCCGTTTGCGATCAGGCCGGCGTGGTAGCTGGCGACGAGGTCACGCTCGTGGGCGCGCCGGTCCTCCGGGCTAAGGCAGGCGGCGATGATTCGAGCGAGGTCCTGGCCGCCGAAGCCGCGACCGATGGTCTGCCAATCGAAGATGGCGAACCGACCGCTCTGGTCACCCGGACCGTTCAGGGGGAAGAACACCTGTTGAAGATGCAGATCACCGTGCACTAGCGTTCGAGGTCGCGCGCCGAACCGCTTCGCCATCGCTCCATAGTCCGCCGCGATTCGCTGTGACAAGTTGCCGAGGGCGCCGCCGAACGCCTGGGGGAACTTCGTGCTCGCGCCGTTGAGCGATGCGGCAAAGGTGGCGCCGAGGCCTTTGATGACGGCCGGGTGATCGACTGGGAAGAGCCAGCGCAACCCATCGAGATCTGGATGGTTCCACCAGCGAGCGTGGAACGCGGGGATCGCCTCGACGACCGGGCGGACCTCGTCGACCCGCGAGGCGAAGAGGTCTCCGACCTGACTGCCTGACATGTCCTCAAGCAGCAGGAGGAAGAGGCCAGTTTCGCGGTCCCAGTCGCCGAAGTAGGAGCGCGGTACATCGAGACCGGAGCTACTGGCGAGGTCCTTGTAGAAGCGCACCTCGCGGCGGTACATGCCGTTGGCGGTCGCCATCTGCTGGACGGCGGGGATGGGCGACGCCCACTTCGCGAAGATCGCCGATGGAGCGTCTGCGGGAGCGTCTCCGGCGTAGTGCAGTTCAATCCGGGCGGCAGTCGTCATGGCACCCTGCGCCTCGACCAGTTGCACATCGAAGGCGGCGACATTGGCGGAGAGAACCGTCGAGAAGAACTCGGTGGTCAGCTGATCGGCGGTGGTGGGGAAGGTGGCCATCAGGTATTTCGTCGCGGCTATGGCAGCGGCTCGGCGCCCTCGGCTGGCTCGATTTCGAAGGCGTTGAGCGTGAATCCGACGAGCGCGTAGTAGCCGATCAGGCCGGTCAGATCGACGATGCCCCGATCGCCGATGACCGCACGCAGCGCCTCGAATGCGCGGTTGGTGACACGATTGCCGTGAATCAGTTCACGGACATAACGGATAATGACTGCCTCATCCTCAGCGAGCTCGCCGAGGTCTGCACGCTGGCCGATCGCTTCGATGACCTCTTCGCGGACGCCAGCTTCGCGGGCGAGGCGTACATGTGCGCCCCACATCAGCCGAGCATCGAGCTGGCGAGCGGCGGTCACGATTGCGGTCTCGCGCTGTGCGGGGGTGAGGTCAGAGTTCCAACGGACGTACTGGCCGAGAGCTGCTGCCTGCTCGGCGAGTTCGGGGGAGTGGAGCAGTACTCCGTAGGGGCCGGAGACCGCGCCGTTCCGCAGCGCGGCAACACGGTCATAGGCGTCGGTCAGTTCGCCGGGCACTTCGTCGCGGACGGTCATGTTTGGGAGTCGCGGCATCTCGGGGCTCCTTGGGATCGCTCGCGTCAGAGGTAGGCAGTAGTTCTAGTCTTGTTCCAGGTCTTCTTCTGGGATGAAACGGGATGCCACTCCGGACCGGAGGGCGGCGACGTGTGTCGCGGCGGGGGAGCGTCAGGGCGGTGTGGCGGCGTGAACATCGTTCTGCTCGCCAGGGAGGACTCCATGCCAGATGCAGTCTGGCCATGAGCATTCCGATGTCTCGCCTGGCTCGAAGAGATGGTGGAGGCGGCGTTCGCCCAGGGTCTGTTCCCACCAGCGCTCATCATCTTGGAATCCGCTGGCAAACGGGTTGTAGGGTTCGGTGGTCACAGGCTGCTCCTCGCGATGCCTCTTATGGTAACGCGAGCGAGCTAGTAGCCCAGCTCCTTGTCGATCGCGCCTTCCAGCGGCTCGCCAGCGCGGAAGCGGGCGATGTTGCGACAGAAGCGATCGAGGTTGCGCCCCACGCGGAGCTGGCTCGCCCCCGCCGTGTGGGGTGTCATGACGACGTTCTTCGTGCGCCAGAGCGGGTGGTCCGCGGGCAGCGGCTCGACCGGTGCGACATCGAGGCCGGCGCCATAGATCTGGCCGTCCTCGATTGCGGCGGCGAGCGCCTCACCATCGACGCATTCGCCGCGCGTGACGTTGATCAGAATGGCGGTGGGCTTCATCGCTGCGAAGATGCTGGCGTCGAAG
>JABIST010000343.1 GCA_018700215.1 Dehalococcoidia bacterium
CGGACCAGAGCGGCCTCGTGAAGATTGCGAGGAGGGCGGCGATCAGCGGCGGGGCGGTGAACCACTGCGGATCGAGTTCGGAAGCCCAGAGAATGGCGACGGCGGTGATGGTGGCGAGCACCGTGCCGGCGATGAGAGTCCATGACAATCGGATGGTGCGGTGGGCGACCAGGACGGCTGCGAACAGGAGTGCGTAGGTGGCGGGGAGTTGCCAGTGCTCGTCGAACCCGTGGCCCGCGAACCGAGCGGCGAGGTGCGCGAAGAGGATCGAGAAGGTGGCGATGGCTGCTACCGGTAGGACGACGACGGGGCGCCAGCGTCGAGTGAGCTCGATGGTGGCGACGGCGGCGAGGACGAAGGCCATCCACCAGGCGGACCACCACTCGGCGGGGAGATCGAGGGCGACGGCGAGTGAGGCCCCGGCGCTGAGCAGAGCGATGGCGGCAGGGATGGCGTAGAGGCGACCGAGGCGGCGGGCGACGAGGACGCCGTAGAAGACGGTGCTGTAGACGGAGCCGCCGAACCAGACCCATGCGCCGGAGATGTCCTGGTCGCTGAGCACGGCGGTGTGGAGCAGGACGAAATTGAGCGGGGTGATGAGCGCGCCGATGGCGAGGAAGACCGGGCCGGCCTCGCGGATACGTTGCCAGCGGCTGAAGAGCAGGCCGGCGACGATGAAGCCGGCGGTGTAGAGCACGAGGATGGCGACCTGGAGGATGCCCGGGAAATCCTCGCCGCGACCGGTGACGAAGATGAGGGCGGAGACGACGAGCAGGAAGGCGCCGACGTAGAGCAGGACGTCGGCCTGACGCCGGGCGGCCCATTCGCTAATCGAGAAGCTGGGGGCTGGTGGCGGCGCGGGAGCTATCGGTGATCGCGGTTGGGCGTCCTCCGGGGTGGTCGGGAGTGCGGAGACGGGGATAGCAAGCACCTCGGGAGCCGGAGCCGGCTCGGGGGTTGGCTGGCTGAGGGCGGCGAGGCGGGCCTGGTAGTGGGATTGGAGGCGGGCGAAGGAGGTTTCGTTGATCAGGCCATCGGCTCGCCACTGCTGCATGGTGACGAGGAGAGCCTCTACCACCTCGGGGGTGTCGGCGAGCCCGGCGCGGGGCTGGGCTGCTCCGCAGGCGGGGCAGAAGTCGGCATCGTTCGGAACCAGCGCGCCGCAGGCTGCGCAATAGTGGGGGGCGCTGTCAGTGAGGTCGACGATAGGTCACCTCGGTACAGATGCAGCGGTCGTCGCTGCACCCGTCGTCGGGTCTGTTAGCGGAAGGGGCCTTTCAGCTCGATGCCGGCTTCGCGGAGGACGGGCTTATCGAAGAGCACGTTGCCAGTGTAGAGCGGGGGCTGTTCGCAGACCCAGACGGCGGCCTGGCCCATGTCGTCGGCGACCTCGAAGGTGAGGTCGGGGTTGTCGCGGTCGTTGGCGGCGTACTTGTTGCCGGGAGTGCGGACGCCGCCTTCGGGCGAGAGCACGTTCACGGAGATGTTGTCTTTCTGGAGCATGGCGGCCTGGCGCTGGGAGATGTGCTCCAGGCCGATCTTCTCGCCGCCGTAGAAGATATCTCCGGCGCGGGCCTGCTGATCCTCGGTATATGGCCCGGGGCCGAGCGGGATGGCGCCGACGGAGGAGATGTTGATGATGTGGCCACCGCCGGCGGCGCGCATGTGGGGGACGACTTCGCGCATGGAGAGGATGTAGGAGCGGAAGTTGACCTCGATGCTGAGGTTGATGTGGCGCTCCTGGACGGTCTCCAGGTTGCCGGGGACGAAGATGGCGGCGTTGTTGACGAGGATGTCGAGCTTGCCGCACTGATCGACGACTTCCTGGACGCAGGCTTTGATGCTCTCCGGGTCGCGCATGTTGATGACGACGGGGATGGCTTCGCCACCAGCGTCCTGGATCTGCTTGACGACGGAGCCGATGGTGCCGGGGAGGCGCGGGTCTTTCTGCTCGATGGTGCGGGCGGCGACGGCGACCTTTGCGCCGGCGGCGGCGAGGTAGCGGGCGATATCGGCACCGATGCCGCGGCTGGCGCCGGCGACGAGTGCGACTTTGCCTTCGAGTGACATGAGGGGGCTCCTCGGTGGGTGCGAGTTGGGTCGAGGGCGGGATGATAGCGGACGTTGTTCGCCCTCGGGGGACGCGAGGGCTAGGGAGCGGCTGCGGCGGAGACGGGCGGCAACCCTTGCATGCCGCGCAGCCAGTTGATCTCGCCTCGGTGGCTGCTGAAGTGGCCGAACATGTGGGTGGAGATGCTGCTGCCGAGCTTCTCCACGCGGTCGCCGAGGGTGATTTCGCGATCGAGGTCATCGGCGGTCATGCCATCGAGGAACTCGGCGGTGGCGGCCCAGACGGCGTCGACGTACTCGAAGAAGGCGTCTTTGTCGGTGAGGCGGATCTTCTGGGCGTCTTCGTCGGACATGCCGATGAACGGGTCTGTGGCGGAGAGGCCGGTTCGATTGGCCCATTCCTCATTCCAGAGCACGTCCGTCTGGCGGTAGCGGTTCTGCACGAGGTTGTCTTCGATACGCGCGGTGTGCCAGAGGCACCAGGCGATGGAGTGGCTGCCATCCTCAGGTACGAAGTGGAGCTGCTCATCGGTGGCGTTGCGAGCATCAACGTAGGTGCGGTGGGCGAAGTTGAGGTTTTCCTTGAGCATGTCGAGCGCGTCCATAGTGGGTCCTCGTTCGTAGGTTCACTGTGCAGGTTGGCGGGCCGTGAGCCTACGCGTCCGGGGTCACGAGTGCGATCCCGCCGGGTCGCCTGCTCTCGGTAGGGCTAACCGACGAGGAGCGGGTCGACATCGACGGACCAGCCGACGGGGAGGGCTTCCTGGAGGTCACCGACGAGGGCGGCGGGGTCGTCGCCGAAGACGAGGATTTGGAGGCGGTGGCGACCTCGGAGGCGGGCGATCGCGGGTGGGGTGGGACCGGTGACGACGATGTTGGGGTAGGAGGGAGCACGGTCGCGGATTTCGCCGGCGAGGCGGTGCGCTTCCTCGGCGACGTAGGGGAGGCTGGGGTGGCTGAACTGGAGGCGGACGAGACGGGTGTAAGGCGGGTAGCCGTGTTCGGCGCGCCAGCGGAGCTCGTCTTCAAAGAAGCGGTCCGGGTCCTGGGCCGCGGCGGCGATGATGGCGGGGTGGTCCGGCTGGAGGGTCTGGATGATGACGCGGCCATCGCGCTCAGCTCGACCGGCTCGACCGGCGACCTGGACGAGGAGTTGGAAGGTGCGCTCACCAGCTCGGAAGTCGCCTTCGCGGAGTGAGTAGTCGGCGAGGACGACGCCGACGAGGGTGACGTCCGGGAGGTCGAGGCCTTTGGCGACCATCTGGGTGCCGACGAGGACATCGGCTTCGTGGTCCATGAACTGGCGGAGTTTGGCTTCGTGATCTTCAACGGAGCGGGTGGTGTCGCGGTCCCAGCGGACGACGCGGGTGGTGGGGAAGTGGCGGCGGACTTCGGCTTCGACTTGCTGGGTGCCGGCGCTGACGGGTCTCAGGCTCTGGCCGCAGCCTGATTCGTCGCAGCGCTGAGGGAAGGGGCGGCCGCGGCCACACTGGTGGCAGACGAGGCGTTCGCGGCCATCAGGCTCGCGGTGGACGGAGAGGGCGACATCGCAGGAAGAGCAGGCGGGGGAGTGGCCGCGGTTGCAGAGGAGGAAGGCGGAGAAGCCGCGGCGGTTGAGGAAGAGGATGGCCTGCTCTTCGCGATCGAGGGTGTTGCCGAGCGCCTCGACGAGTTCGGGGGAGAAGAGCTGGCGTGCACCGCGCATATCGACGAGTTCGACCGGGGGGAGGTCTTCGACGGGCCAGAGTTGTGAGCTGCCGTCTGGCTGGACGACGGGGCGGATGCGGTTGGGGAGATCGAGGCGGGTGAGTGCGCCGGATTCGGCGGCGACCCAGCGTTCGGCATCGGGGGTGGCGGAGCCGAGGACGACGGCGGCGCCAGATTGGCGGCCGAGTTCGAGGGCAACGGTGCGGGCGTCGTAGCGCGGGGCGGGGTCGGACTGCTTGTAGGTCCACTCGTGGGCTTCATCGATGACGATCAGACCGAGGTCCGGCTGCGGGGCGAAGACGGCGGAGCGTGAGCCGATGACGACGTCGTAGTCGCCGTTGGCGGTGGCGTGCCACTCATCGAAGGCTTCGCCGAGGGTGAGGCCAGAGTGGAGGACGCCGACGCGACCGGGGAAGCGTTCGGCGAAGCGGCGGACGGTCTGGGGGGTGAGGGCGATTTCGGGAACGAGGACGATGCCGCGTTTGCCCTGCGCGACGGTGTGGCGGAGGGAGTCCAGATAGACCTCGGTCTTGCCGGAGCCAGTGACGCCGTGGAGGACGAAGCCGGTGCCGTCCGCGCGATCGACGGCGGAACAGATTGCGGAGGCGGCCTCATGCTGGGCGCCGATCAGTTGAACGGGTGGGCGGCGGACGACCTGGAGGTCGCGGAGCGGGTCGCGACGATCGAGCACTTCCTCGACCGCGACGAGGCCGCGAGCGACGAGGCGGCGGACGCCATCGCGGGTGGCGCTGCCGAGGTCGCTGGAGAGGGCGCGGAGATCGAGGGTGGGGCTGGCTTCGACTGTGTCGTTCGGAGCAAGAGCGGCGAGGCGCTCGATGACGGTGACGGCGGCCTGGTCCGCGAGGCCGCGGGAGAGTTGGCGGAGGAGACGGGCGACCTCGTCTTCGTCGACAGCGAGGTGGACATCGTCTTTGGGGTGGTCGCCGTCCTTCGTGAGAACGCCTGCCTCGATCAGGGTTTCGACGGCGGGGGCGCCGCGGGCCTCTTTGGCGAGGAAGTCGAAGGGGAGCGGGCCATCGGCGGCGACGAGGGCGCGGAGGGCGCGGCCGCGTCGGGAGGAGCGACGGCCCTCGATGGCGTCGGCGGCGGAGAGAGCCTCCTCGGGGGTGACGATGAGGCGAACGACTTCGGCGATGCGGGCGCGGCCGCGGGGGCGCTGGAGTTGGTAGTGACGTTCGGCCAGTCCTCGGCGGATCAGGATGCGGAGGGCAGCGTCGAAGCCGCGGGCGGGGAGCTGGGATTGGATGGCGCGCTTGAGGGCAGCCTGCTCCTGGGGTTCGTCGGTGAGTGAGTTGTAGAGGATGAGCTGGCGTTCGGAGAGCGCCTCGGGATCGGTGGCGTCGCCGGGAGCGAGCTGAGCGGAGTTGGGCGCGCGCACAAGGAAGGTCTCGGGACGTTCGCCGGCGCCGGGGGGGAGGAAGAGGGCGTGCGCCTCCCAGGGCGGGGTGAGGTAGTAGCGCTGGAGCCAGTCGGCAAGCTGCATGCGGTCCGGGGTGACGCGTGGGGCGCCCTCGATGGCTGGTTCGAGCGGACGGACCTCGGAAGGGTCGTAGCCGGGGGTGTCGAGCGGACCATCGATGACGATGCCCTGGAGGGTCTGGCGGCCGAAGGGGGCGTGGACGACCTCGCCAGGCGCGATGTCGCGATCGATCGGTACGGCGTAGGAGAAGGTGAGGAAGGTGGGGCGGCCGGAGTTGACGGCAACGCGGACGTAGCGGGCGCGGCCCTCAATGGCAGGATCGCGGGGCTCAGCATTGGAGGGCGTCATGATGGCGCCATCATACGAACAACAGTTCGCCTATGGGGTGCGATGTGGAGAACGGGTCTAGGAAACTCGCGCCTAACGGCGGCAATCCAAAGATGCCTAGCGGCAGCAATCCAAGGATGCCTAGCGGCGGCAATCCGAGGATGCCTAGCGGCGGGCTTCCTTGATGCGAGCGGCGCGACCGGTGAGGCCACGGAGATAGTAGAGGCGGGAACGGCGGACTCGGCCCTTGCGGGTGACCTCGATGGTCTCGAGTCGCGGGCTGTTGAAGGGGAAGGTGCGCTCGACGCCGATGCCGGAAGTAACGCGGCGAACGGTGAAGTTGGCGGCGGCACCTTTCTTGACACGGATCACCGTGCCCTCGAAGGCCTGAAGACGCTCACGAGCGCCCTCGACCACGCGGATCTGGACGCGGACGTTGTCGCCAGCGCCGAAGTCTGGGAAGTCGGACTTGGGGGCCTGCGCGAAATCGCGGAGGTTAACTGCCATGGCCATCTCACCGTGTTGAAGAAGTCTGGTTTGTGCGGAAGAGGGAGTTTAGCGGTGGGCGCGGTGTTGCGTCGAGCGGGGGAATGCGGGGAATCGCGGAATTACGTCAGGTGTCATCTATTCCTGAGATTTGAGCCAGGCGCGCTCTTCCTCGGTGAGGTCGGTGACGGCGAAGAGGTCCGGGCGGCGGCGGCTGGTGCGGAGGATGCGTTGACGGCGACGCCAGCGATCAACCTCGGCGTGGTTGCCGGAGCGGAGGACGTCGGGGACGGACCACTCTCGGAAGTCAGCGGGGCGGGTGTACTGGGGGTACTCGAGGAGATTGTCATCGAAGGACTCTTCGGCGAGGGCGTCGTCGGCACCGAGGACGCCGGGGATCTGACGTGAGACGGCGTCGAGCAGGAGTAGGGCGGGGAGTTCACCGCCGGTGACGACGATGTCGCCGATGGAGACTTCGCGATCGACGAGGTGCTCGCGGACGCGTTCGTCGACGCCCTCGTAGCGGCCGCAGACGAGCAGCAGGCGATCGTAGGTGGCGAGTTCGCGGACGAGCGGGGCATCGAGGGTGCGGCCCTGCGGGGTGAGCAGGACCACGTGGGCGGGCGGCTGGGCGAGGGGTTGGATGTCCTCGACGGCGGCGAAGAGCGGCTCGGGCTTCATGACCATGCCGGGGCCACCGCCGAACGCGGTGTCATCGACGGTGTGGTGTTTGTCCGTGGCCCAGTCGCGGAGCTGGTGGATGGCGACCTCGATCAGGCCGGCGGTCTGGGCACGCTTGAGGATGGATTCGTCGAGCGGACCTTCGAACATCGCGGGGAAGAGGGTGAGCACGTCGAAACGCATCGGTGGTCCTTGGGGGGCAAATGGGGTGGGCTGGTGGCGGCGGATGCGCGGGAACGAGTTGGTGCGGTGGTGCCGCTGATGGGGATCGTAGCAGGGAGGGGGCGCGTCGTTCGCGAGTGATTGAGGGGCGATTCGTAATGGGTTCAGAAAGATCGACCATATGTTCTGTTGTGGTGCGGTGGGGGGACTGGTACTGTTCTGGGGTGTTGTGGGGGGAAATGGGGATGCAACCCTGCCCGCACCCCAGAGACCCCCAACACTGCGAGGGGGGCCGATGTGTTTTTCTTCGGCACCTTCGAGCACTCCATCGACGAACGCGGGCGAGTAGCGATCCCCGCCCGATACCGCCGCGCGTTCGTCGACGGAGGAGTGATTCGACCAGGCCCTGACGGGGCGCTGGAGATCTACACACAAGAGACATTCGACTCCGAAGCGAAGCTGCGGCTGGAG
>JABIST010000238.1 GCA_018700215.1 Dehalococcoidia bacterium
ATCCGAGAGCAATGCGGCGGGGGAAGGCGTCATCCTCCTCCACGGCTTCCCCGAGACCTCCCACATGTGGACCCCCCTCCTCGAACAACTCGCCGCCGAGGGCTACACAGCCGTCGCCCCGGACCAGCGCGGCTACTCCCCCGGCGCCCGCCCCGAAGCAATGGAAGACTACGTCTACGAAAATCTCGTCTCCGACGTCATCGCCATCGCCGACGCCGCCGGCTTCGACCGCTTCCACCTCGTCGGACACGACCACGGCGCAGGCGTCTCCTGGACCACCGCCCACCTCCACCCGGACCGCCTCCTCTCCCACACTGCCCTCTCCGTCCCCCACCCCCAGGCCTTCGGCAAAGCCATCGATGACGACGAAGACCAGCACGAGCGCAGCAAATACATCGGCATGTTCAACACCCCCGGCGTCGCCGAGAAGACCCTCGGCGCACGCATGGACAGCATGTGGACCGACAGCAGTGACGAAGAGAAGGCCGACTACCGCTCCGTCTTCGACCAGGAAGGCGCACTCACCGGCGCCCTCAACTGGTACCGCTCCTCCCTCCACTACGACGGCTCCCCGGATGCCACCGATCGCGTCGGCGACGTCGAGGTCCCAACCGTCCTCATCTGGGGCAACGAGGACGGCGCCATCGGTCGCGCCGGCGTAGACGGCACCCCGCCGTACATGAAGGCCGAGTACAAGCTCGTCGAACTCGACGCCGGCCACTGGCTCATCCAGCAGCAGCCTGACCGCGTCATCTCCGAGGTGCTCGCCAACATCAAAGCCCACCCCGCCAGCTAACCGGCGACGAACCAACCAGCTCAGCACCCATCGAGGAGAACCAACATGAAGCTCGGACTATTCGTCGGCGCTCAGGCCACCGGCAACACCCTCTCCGAACAAGTCGCCGCCATCGTCGACGCCGAACGCCGTGGCTTCGATAGCTACTGGTACGCCCAGACCGGCGAAACCGACGTCCTCACCACCCTCGCCCTCGCCGGCCGTGAGACCGAACGCATCGAACTCGGCACCGGCGTCGTCCCCACCTACACCCGCCACCCCAACGCCCTCGCCCAGCAGGCCGCCACCGTCAACGCCGCCACCGATGGTCGCCTCCTTCTCGGCATCGGCCCCTCCCACCGCCCCGTCATCGAGCGCCTCGGCCTCGCCTACGACCGACCCGCCCTCCACGTCCGCGAATATGTCCAGATCCTCCGCGCCCTCACCACCGAGGGCAGCGTCGACTTCCAGGGCGACTACTACCGCATGGCCGCTGGCTTCAACCTCCCCGGCGCCCAGCCCTTCCCAATCCTCATCTCCGCCCTCGCCCCGCTCATGCTCCGCACCGCCGGCGAAATCGCAGATGGCACCATCACCTGGATGGCCGGCGTCACCGCCCTCCGCCAGCACGTCGTCCCCAGCATCACCAAAGCCGCCACCGATGCCGGTCGACCCGCCCCCCGCGTCGTCGTCGGCGTCCCCGTCTCCGTCACCGACGACCAGGACGCCGGCCGCGCCACCGCCGCCGAATCCTTCAAGATCTACGGCCAGCTAGAAAACTACAGACGCGTCCTCGACCGCGGCGAAGCCCCCGGCCCCGGAGACGTCGCTGCCACCGGCACCGAAACCGAAGTCGCAGACCAGCTCGCCGCCTACGCCGCCGCCGGCACCACAGACCTCATGGCCGTCATCTACCCCACCGGCGACAACCCCGCCGCCTCCACCGCCCGCACCACCGAACTCCTCCAGGGCCTCGTCGCGACGGTCTAAGCCGTAGATACGTCAGCTCGTCGTTCGTCCCAGTAGCTCTGTGTTAGATTCGGGATCCCCGGTCTCCGCGTCCTCCCCCGACCGAAGGCTTCAGAATGAATTCTTGGAACGCGCTAGAGATCTGTGCCGGTGGTGGCGGGCAGTCGCTTGGCCTTGAGCAGGCAGGGTTCGAACTCGCTGCGGCAGTTGAAATCGAGTCGATCGCCTGCGAGACGCTTCGGACCAATAGACCGAAGTGGGATGTAGTCGAAGCAGACGTCCGTGACTTCGATGGAAGCCCATATCAGGGCGTCGACCTCCTAGCTGGGGGTGTCCCATGCCCCCCGTTCTCGATCGCTGGGAAGCAGCTTGGCGCCAATGATGAGCGCGATCTGTTCCCAACAGCGCTTCGGCTGACGAAGGAAGTCCATCCGAAAGCAGTCATGCTCGAGAACGTCCGTGGGTTCTCGATGCCCGCTTTCGATGGCTACCGCAAGAACCTGTTTTCCGAGTTCGAAGCGCTCGGATACCAGGTTCAAGCAAAGGTGTTGAACTCCTCAAATTTCGGGGTCCCGCAACTGCGACCTCGGTGGATCATGGTGGCCCTGCAGACTCCCCTCATGCGGAAGTTCCGCTGGCCTGACCGCCGACTCGCACCTCTCTCCGTCGGTGAGTCACTTCGCGATCTCATGGCAGCCGATGGATGGCTGGGTGCAGATGAATGGGCTGCTCACGCCGACCGGATCGCCCCGACACTTGTCGGAGGTTCCCGGAAACACGGTGGGCCAGATTTGGGTCCGACCCGAGCCCGAGCACAGTGGCGCACTCTTGGCGTCGAAGGCCGCAGTCTCGCCGACGCTCCCCCAGGGCCCGACTTCCCACAAGATGGCCTGCCGCGACTGACCATCGAGATGGTTGCTCGACTACAGGGCTTTCCAGATACCTGGAAATTCGCAGGGCGGAAGACCGCCGCCTACCGTCAGGTCGGCAACGCGCTCCCGCCGCCCGTCGCTCGCGAAGTTGCCTGTTCAATCCACGCGGCGCTTGATGGAGTCGTTCTCGAGCGGATCGAGGCACCTATGTTCGCCGCTGCAGCGGGAGGCGATTAGGTCGCGTGAACGCCGCAGTTTCGCTTGATCCGAGTATCGTCATCCCGCTTCGTCCCCTGCGCAGGTGGGCAGCGCGGAGCGGGCGAGAATTTCCGTGGCGTGCTTCGAGCGGCTATGAACTCGCAGTGGCCGAAGTGCTGCTTCAGAAGACTCGCGGCGAAGCCGTCATTCCTGTTTGGCGGACCCTGGTCGAGCGCTTTCCCACGGCCGCCGCGTTGGCCGACTGCGACCGGGGTGAGGTTCGAGGTATTGTCGCGCCACTAGGACTCAAGGATCAGCGTTCCGACCGGCTCATCGCAATGAGTGCAGCGTGGCCCATCAGCTCCACGGATGGTTGCTTGCCCGGTCTTGGAAGCTACGGTGCAGGTGTCGTGTTACTAGCAGACGGATTCGATGCTCCCGTCCCACCTGTGGACGGAAACATGGCTCGAGTTGTCTCACGGTTCTTCGGATGGACGTTCGAGACCGGCGAGGCAAGGAAGAAGCCCCAGGTCAGAGGCGCGGTCGCCAGAACGCTGCGTCGTGCGAGGGCGTCGAAGCTGTCGCTGTTGTTGGCTCTCGTCGATCTGGGCGCGCTTGTCTGTTTGCCCCGGAATCCGGATTGCACCGACTGTCCGCTCTCTCCATTCTGCGTCTCCGCGTCCCTTCAGGAGACGATGCCATGAATGTCACGTTCCTCGACCAGTTTCTTGGGTGGACTTCTGGGCGTGCGAATGTCGCTGACAAGAAGAACAAGACGAGCCTTGCCATTGCTGCTGAGATGTTCAAGAGAGTGGGACTGACGTCGACGATCTCTCTGAAGGGGCAAGAAGCGGGGACTGCTCTGGAGGTCGCCACCGAGCAGTTTCTGGCGAGAGAGCTTCCTCGCATACGAAACGATCGCGACTGGCAGGTGCGTCGCAATCGCCCCATTTCTGATTTCGCCCAATACGCGCACCTGAAGAAGGTGGACGATCTCATCAGCGCAGATGCGTCGGGCACTCTGGCGTCTGAGTTGGGCCGAGACTATCTGGTCGCACCTGATGTCACCGTCGGGCTCGCAATCGTTTCCGCTGCGGAGTCGCTGCTTCATGCGTCCGTCTCGTGCAAGCTGACGATCCGGTCTGACCGGGTGCAGAATATCCGGCATGAGGGCGTGATCCTCACCCGCCATCGTCGCGGCCGACAACCGCATATTGTGGTCGTTACCGCAGAACCGCTACCAACCAGGATCGCCTCGATTGCCCGTGGGACTGGGGAAGTGGATGCGGTGTATCACGTAGCGCTTGCCGAGTTACTCGATGCCACTGAACTTGTGGGAACGCCTCTGCAGAAGCGGACTCTTGCAGAACTCGTGGACCAGAATCGCCTGTTGCCACTCGAGGCGCTGGTTCAGGTGCTCGGCGTCTAGCCCTCCCCCCCTAGTACCGCCCCTCAGCCAAGTTCACCCGCAGCGGATCCAGCGCCCGCAGCGTCGCCAGCTCAGCCTCCGAGGGCACCTCGACACTTTCGAGGTCGTCCGACACCAGCAGCGGCCACGGCAGCATCGCATCGATTACCTCCGGCTCGAAGCCGGGGAACACCTTCGTCAGCCGCAGCTCGCAGCTCCCGCTCTCGCCGCCGTCCGGCGTATCGAAATCGAACACCCCCATCGTGCTCACCACCAGGTTCGGCCCTTGCGGCTCCAGCCCCGCCGCCGCCCGCGCCCCCGGTCCATCGATGTACCCCGGGCTCGTCAGAAACGACACCCGCTCCGGGAACCGTCGAGGTTCCAGCGACATCACCGTCAGCACCCGAGGAGCCAGGCACGCCGCATCCGTGTTCCCGCCCGTCCCCCGCAGCCGCTTCTCCGGGAACAGCCGGTCTTCCCCAATCATCAGCGCGTTCAGATTCCCGAACCGGTCCACCTGCGCCCCGCTCAGGATGGCGAGGTCCACCCGACCGCCCATCAGCAGCGAGCACAGCGTGTCCACCATGTCCCCCACGTACCCCGTCCCCCGATTCAGCAACGGGTCGCCGATGCCTGAAGGACCGTGGTCCACCTCCCCCACCGGCGGATCCCAGTCCATCACCCCCACCTCCGTCGTGAAGATCAGACTCGGGTCGTGATGCACCTTCGACAGCGTCGTCGTCAGCAGCGGCAGCCCCAGCCCGACGAACGCCACCCCCGCCCCCGCCGTCTCCCGA
>JABIST010000346.1 GCA_018700215.1 Dehalococcoidia bacterium
CCTCAACGAACTCATCACCGCCTGGACCCTCACCCAGGACGCCTTCGAAACCGAACTATCCCTCGGGTCGATCGGCCTCTCGAGTGCCCGAATCGTCCCGCTCTACGAGCTCTACACCCGCCCCGACCCAAACTTCACCGCTCGCGGCTTCCTCGGCCCCATCGACCACCCCGAAGCCGGCACCACCCTCCTCCCTGGCCGCCCCTGGAAATTCTCCGCCGCCCCCAACGCCCCCATCCGCCCCTCCCCCTGCGTCGGCCAACACTCCCGCGAAGTCCTCCGCGACGAACTCGCCATCTCCGACCACGAGTACGCTGCCCTCGTCGCCGCCGGCATCACCGGCACCCTCGATGACCTCGTCGCCCAACAACAGTCGGTCGACTAATCCCCAGGACGGCGAGCCCCAGGACATGGACTCAACCCATCTACAAGACATAACTATGTCATCAGAAAATGCCCGACATGAGTTGAAGACCTGAACAATCCTCAACCACCTAATTTTGAACCTTCATCGAATCTAGGAACCCGCCCATGACCTTCACCAACCTCCTCATCGCCAACCGAGGCGAGATCGCCATCCGCATCATCCGAGCCGCCTCGGACCTCGGCCTCCACACCGTCGCCATCCACTCCGAGGACGACGCCAACTCCCTCCACACCCGCATCGCCGACGAAGCCCACGCCCTCGCGGGCAGGGGCGTCCCCGCCTACCTCAACATCGAAGCCATCATCGATGCCGCCAAGTCCACCGGCGCCGACGCCATCCACCCCGGCTACGGCTTCCTCGCCGAGAACCCCGCCTTCGCCCACGCCTGCGCCGAAGCCGGCATCACCTTCGTCGGCCCCACCGTCGAAATGCTCGAACTCTTCGGCGACAAAGCCCGCGCCCGTACCGCCGCAGCCGCCGCCAACGTCCCAATCCTCCGAGGCAGTGACGCCGCCGTCTCCCTCGAACAAGCCCGCGCCTTCTACGAATCCCTCGATGGCGGCGCCATGATGATCAAGGCCCTCGCCGGTGGCGGCGGCCGCGGCACCCGCGCCGTCACCACCGCCGACGAACTCGAAGAAACCTACGAGCGCTGCACCTCCGAGGCCCTCAGCTCCTTCGGCAACGGCACCGTCTACGTCGAGCAGTTCATCCCCCGCGCCCGCCACATCGAAGTCCAGATCCTCGGCGACCAGCACGGCACCATCACCCACCTCGGCGAGCGCGAGTGCAGCGTCCAGCGCCGCTTCCAGAAGATCGTCGAGGTCGCCCCAGCCCCCAACCTCCCCGAAGCCCTCCGCTCCCAGATCATCGAAGCCGCCCTCCGCCTCGCCCGCAGCGTCGACTACAGCAACCTCGGCACCTTCGAATTCCTCGTCGACGCCTCCGACCACGACGGCGGTCAGCCGTTTTCCTTCATCGAGGCCAATGCCCGCCTTCAGGTCGAGCACACCGTCACCGAGGCCGTCACCGGCGTCGATATTGTCCAGTCCCAACTGCGCCTCGCCGCCGGCGCCTCCATCGCCGACCTCGGCCTCGACGATCCCCGCATCGCTGAGCCGCGCGGCTACGCCATCCAGGCCCGCGTCAACATGGAAACGCTCGGCGCTGACGGCTCCGTCCGACCCTCCGGCGGCACCATCACCGCCTACGAAGCCCCCAGTGGCCCCGGCGTCCGCACGGATGGCTTCGGCTACGCCGGCTACGAAACCAGCCCCTCCTTCGATTCCCTGCTCGCCAAGGTGATCGGCCACTCCCCCTCATCGAACTTCGCCGATGCCGTCGCCCGCACCTCCCGTGCCCTCAGCGAGTTCCGCATCGAAGGCATCGAGACCAACATCCCCTTCCTCCAGAACGTCCTCGCTCACGAGGACTTCGCTGCCGGCAGCATCCACACCCGCTTCGTCGATGACCACATCGCCGAACTCGCAACCGTCGAGGATCAGCAGCGCCGCCGCTTCGTCGAGCCAGCCGCCGCAGACTTCGCCAGCAGCGGATTCGCTGGCGCCCAGGTCGACAAGAGCGACCCGCTCGCGCTCTTCGCCCACGACGCCTCGGTGAAAGCTGCCCAGTCCAGCTCGACGGCGACTGCCGAGGCTGCCGTCGATCTGGTCGGCCCCGGCGGCTCCGTCGGCATCCCTGCCCCCATCCAGGGCACCATCGTCTCGATCGACGTTGCCGAGGGCGATGAGGTCCGCGAGGGCCAGCGCCTCGCCGTCCTCGAAGCGATGAAGATGGAGCACGTCATCACCGCCGACCGCACCGGCATCGTCCGCGGCGTCTCCATGTCCGTCGGCGACGTCGTCCGCGAGGGCTACCCGATCGTCTACATCGAGGAAGCTGACGTCGAAGGCGGCGCCATCGAAGCCGTGGAGGAGTTCGACCTCGACTACATCCGCCCCGACCTACAGGACGTCAACGAACGCCGCGCCCACATCTACGACGAAAACCGCCCGGACGCCGTCGCCCGTCGCCGCAAGACCGGCCAGCGCACCGCCCGCGAGAACATCAACGAACTCTTCGGCGAAGACGGTTTCAAGGAGTTCGGCCCGCTCGTCGTCGCCGCCCAGCGTTCACGCCGCACCGTCGAATGGCTCCGCGAGCGCACCCCCGCCGATGGCCTCATCGCCGGCGTCGGCTCCGTCAACAGCGATCTCTTCGACGACGAACACTCTCGCGCCATCGCTGTCCACTACGACTACACCGTCTTCGCCGGTACCCAGGGCAACCGCAACCACTACAAGCAGGACCGCATGTACGAGCTGGCCAACCGCTACGGCCTCCCCGTCATCCTCTTCGCCGAAGGCGGCGGCGGTCGCCCCGGTGACACTGGCAAGGAGGGCGGTATCGGCATGGATACCTACACCTTCACCCAGTTCTCCAAGCTCAGCGGTCGCGTCCCCATGGTCGGCGTGAACTCCGGCCGCTGCTTCGCCGGCAATACCGCGTTGCTCGCCTGCTGCGACGTCATCATCGCCACCGAAAACTCCACCATCGCCATGGGCGGTCCCGCGATGATCGAAGGTGGCGGCCTCGGTATCTACACGCCCGAGGAGGTCGGTCCCATGTCCTTCCAGGTCCCCAACGGCGTCGTCGACATCCTCGTCAAGGACGAAGAGGCGGCAGTCGCCACGGCCAAGCAGTACCTCTCGTACTTCCAGGGCCCGATCGACGAATGGGAGGCCCCGGACCAGCGCAAAATGCGCCACATCGTCCCCGAAAACCGCGTCCAGATGTACGACATGCGCGACGTGATCGAGACGCTCGCCGATAAGGACTCGGTCCTCGAAATTCGCAAGGACTTCGGCATCGGCATCATCACCGCCTTCATTCGCGTCGAAGGCAAGCCCATGGGCCTCATCGCCAACAACCCCCACCACCTCGCCGGCGCCATCGATAGCGACGGCGCGGACAAGGGTGCCCGCTTCCTCCAGCTCTGCGACGCCTTCGATATCCCCATTGTCAGTCTGATGGACTGCCCCGGGATGATGGTTGGCCCAGATGTCGAGGCGGCCGCGCTCGTCCGCCACTGCGCCCGCATGTTCAACACCGGCGCCAATCTCTCCGTCCCGATGTTCGGTGTCATCGTCCGCAAGGCCTACGGCCTCGGTGTTCAGGCGATGTGCGGTGCCAGCTCGCTCGTCCCCTTCTTCACCGTCGCCTGGCCCACTGCCGAGTTCGCCGGCATGAACATCGAAGGCTCCGTGAAGCTCGGCTACCGCGACGATCTCGCCGCCATCGAGGACCCACAGGAACGTCTCGAGAAGTACGAGTCGATGGTCGCCGCCGGCTACGAGCGCGCCAAAGCCGCGAACTCAGCCGTCTACTTCGGCATCGACGACGTCATCGATCCGGCCGACTCCCGCTCCTGGATCGCCCGAGGTCTCGCCAGCCTCCCCCCGGTGCCACCACGCACCGGCAAGAAGCGCCCCTACATCGATACGTGGTAGCGCGGATCAGGCAGCAAGGCTCGCGGGCTGGTTCGGTTGAGCGTGCTCGCTGATCAGTTCGAGCGAGATTTGCTCCAGGCGATGAACCTCGTCGACCTCAAGGCTGAGCGCCTGCGCCACGCTAGCCGCGCTCGCGCGGAAGACGTTGCGCAGCAGCAGCACCTCGCGGTGACGTGGGACGAGCGTCGCCAGCCCGCCGACGAGCCGTCCGAGACCTCGTGTCTCGTCGAGGTTCGGTCGTGGCTCCGCGTCGGTTACCTCGGTGACTACGTCCAGTAGCCAGCGATCGAACTGCTCGGGCTGCTCAAGCAACGGGAGCCGGTGCCAGGCGCGTTCAAAGACTCGGATCGTGAGCGCGTCTAGCGGTGCATCTTGCCCAGCGAGGCAGGCAATCGAGACGTATGTCGGCACGGCCCGAAGGCCGAACAGCGCTGAGAATGCCGCTCGATCACCCTTGCTGGCCGCTTTCGCGTACCGAGTAATCTCCTGGTGCGCCCAGCCTGCGGCGGTGTTCCCGCCAGTATCCGTACTCGCCATCGTCCATCCCACCATTCCCCTACGTGGCCAGCTCTAACCCGGCGTGGTCGCTAGTTGCTGGCTGTTACCGCCAGGGCCAGCTCCAGCTGCGTCCACCCTGCTTATCGTTTCCACGGTCACTGTCGTCGTCCTGTCCGTTGGCATTGCCCTGCGGGCTGCGGTCATTGTCCTGCCCATAGGCGTTGCCCTGCGGACTGCGGTCATTGTCCTGCCCATAGGCGTTGCCCTGCGGACTGCGGTCATTGTCCTGCCCATAGGCGTTGCCGCGGGGGCCGCGTTCGTCGCCACTATCGTCGTCATTGGCGACGCCGTTCCCGGTACTGCCACTCGGGCTACCTGAGTCGTCCAGCGTGGCGCTCGGAGCGCTACCGGCCTGTCCGTTCTCGATCCCCTGAGCTGCGGCGTTGCCTGCCGAGGCGGTGGTCGGCTCGTCCGAGTCCGCGCCTGCATTGGTGTCGCCAGCTGCGCCCGCGCCGGCACCAGCCGCTCTGCCACTCGGGCTGCCCGAGTCGTCCAGCGTGGCGCTCGGAGCGGTCCCGGGCTGTCCGTTCTCGATCCCCTGAGTTGCAGCGTTGCCTGCCGAGGCGGTGGTCGGCTCGTCCGAGTCCGCGCCTGCATCGGTGGAGCCAGCTACGCCCGCACCGGCATCAGCCGCGCTGCCACTCGGGCTACCCGAGTCGTCGAGCGTGGCGCTCGGAGCGCTACCGGCCTGTCCGTTCTCGATCCCCTGAGTTGCGGCGTTGCTTGCCGAGGCGGAGATCGGCTCATCCGAGCCCGCACCCGCACCGGCGTCAGCCACGCTGCCACTCGGGCTACCCGAGTCGTCCAGCGTGGCGCTCGGAGCGGTCCCGGCCTGTCCGTTCTCGATCCCCTGGGTTGCGGCGTTGCCTGCCGAGGCGGTGGTCGGCTCATCCGAGCCCGTACCACCGTCGGTCGAATTCACCGGCGTGTCAGTCGTTCCGCCTGCAGTAGAGCCCGGCCCGGTTGAACCGCCCACGGCCGGACCGCTTTCGGTGCTGGTGCCGCTGCCGTCTGAGCTCACTGGCGCGTCGGTTGGAGCGCCTGCGGACGAGCCGTTGTCGGTGCTGGTGCCGTCGCCTGTCGAGTTCGTTGGCGCATCAGTTGGAGCGCCTGCGGCCGGGCCGCTTTCGGTGCTGGTGCCGCTGCCGTCTGAGTTCGTTGGCGCATCGGTTGGAGCGCCTGCGGTCGGGCCGCCGTCCGTGCTGGTGCCGCTGCCCGCCGAGTTCGTCGGCGCATCGGTTGAAGCGCCGGCGGATGATCCGCTGTCGGTGCTTGTGCCGGCGGCAGGGCTGGTCACGGTTGTGCTCGGCACAGACTCCGCAGGAGCGGACGGTGTGCCGGTTGGCGTCGTGTCAGATGTCGGCGCCGTGTCTCCTCCGGTCAGGCCGGCTGCAACGACTGGGCCGTCGTCCGGGTCGCCTGAGTCGCCGAGGATGCCACCGACGTCCGAGGGGGAGGCGCTGCCACTGTCGGTATCGGCGACACCACCGAGACCGGCGGCGAAGCTGGGTCCGGCATTCGTCGTGTTGCCTGACGAGTCGGATGCTGGCGCCTGAGGGCTTGTCTGTCCGCTGGGGATGTCGTCTCCGCTTGCGGGTGCTGTCGCTCCAGCATCTGACGAAGTCCCTGGCACTGTTGACGCGGTGGACGTATCTGTTGGATTCACAGAAGGTCCCAGATCCGCGGGAGCCGCCCCGTCCGGCAACAGGTTTGTTGGCTCGGCCAACACTGAATTCAGATCGGGATCCAGATCGAGATTCAGCGAGGACGTATCGAGCGAGAACCCGAAGCCGCCCGGCAGTGAGTCCGGCTCGATCTGTTGCACTGCCACCACGGAGCCTTCGCCAGAAAATCCGGCCGCGAAGTCGACCTGTGTCTCTGTCTCGCCGCCCGGCACACTGCTTGCCAGGACACCAATCGCAGCCACTCCAGAGAACGCCGGACGGGCGTTCGCTCGCAGCTGTTCCGTCGCCTCGCGCCGCAGCTCACCGGCCTGGTCACCAGTGGTGACACGACTTTCGACGGCCAGCCAGAGACTGCTGATGTCTACCGATGGCAGCTCCGTCTGTGCATTCCGGATCTTGGTGCGGATCGACTCCAGCGTTCGGGGGAGCTGCGATAGGTCGTTCTCTCTCAGGGCTTCGATGTGTAGTCGCGCTTCGAGCAATCGCGCCTGCTGATCGAGTCGTTCGAGGTTCTGGGTCAACGTGGCCTCCGCCTCCCATGGTGGGGTTCTCCCTGAGATTCGGTCGCTGTGCTCCTCACTTCAGGGTTTGAAGTCTTTCGTGAGCGCCCCTTCAGTCAGTCGTCAGGCTTGCGCACAACGGGTGGTCAGCAGTGCTGTCGAAGATGACCGGGAGACGCGGAGCAACGGCCGTTCATCAACGTTGGGAGCGGCATGCGCATCAACCTGGAAGTCACGCTGATCGCCATGGTGGCGGGGCTAGTGATCTTCGCGTTCTTGACGCTGCGCTGGGTCTGGCGCCGCTTCCGTCGCCGTGAACACCGGGCCATTGCCGGCCTACAGGCCGCTCGCAACCGGATGCATAGCCTGTTCTCGCAGGTGGGATTCATGGCCTGTGCGGTGGATCGTGATGGCATCATCACCTGGGTTGAAGGCTCAGATATTGCTGGGCTCGGATTGAGCACGGAACACAGCACCGGACGTCACTACTCCGACATCTTCCAGCGAGAGACTGAGTTGCAACGGGAGATCCGGATGGCGCTCAAGGGCGAGCCCGCGTTGCGCCGTGTCACGGACCATTCTCCGCCCTACCAACTCTCGATCCGCCCGGTCTTCGGCGATGACGGACACGCGATCGAGGTGGTGGCTGTCATTGCCGACATCGCTGATGAGGTCCGCGAGACCGACCGCGCGGAGCGGCTTGCCCGATTCCGCTCCGAGTTTCTCTCCGCGATGAACTTCCACCTCAGAACGCCGCTCAGCGACATCGTTGGCGTTACCGGCCTCCTCGCCAATTCCGAACTCGCCGAGGCAGAGCGTGACTCCGTCGTCGTCATCAAGGAGTCCAGTGACACCTTGCTTCGCTTCATCGATGACCTCATCGACTACGGCGAGCTGGACGCGGGGCGCCTTCAGCTTGTCGAGCACCCGTTCAACCTGCGCGCGCTGCTCAACAGCATCAGCGCTGAATACCAGGAAGCCGCCGCTGAGAAGGGCATCTCATTCGTCGCCCGTTATCCACATCAGATCGCGCAGCACTTCAACGGTGACGCGGAGCGGATTCGCCAGATCATTTCCAATCTTGTCGCTAACGCCGTTGAATTTACTCAGCAGGGGCACGTCCTGCTCGATGTCCACGAATCCGGGCGTCAGGTGAACGAAACCACCATCCGCATCTCGGTGGAAGACACCGGTCCAGGCATCCCACCCGCTGACATCAAATACCTCTTCGAAGGGTTCGGTGCCTCGGCAATGTCCTCATCTCCTCGCGGAGAGGGCACTGGGCTTGGGCTGGGGATTAGTCGGCGACTGGCGCAGCTGATGGGCGGTGACCTCACGGTGGAGAGTCGTCCCGGCTCCGGCTCCGCGTTCACCTTCCAGGTCGATCTTGAACGAACGCTTGCCGTCCAGGACTCACTAACTCCGGTCACACGAGCATCAGCCGTCTCCATTCCCGCCACCACCGAATCCGCCGGCGTTGTCCAGCCTGCCGCTGGCCGAACTGTGCTTCTCGCTGAAGACAGCCTCGTCCAGCAAAAGGTCGTCGCGCGAATGCTCAGCAGCCTCGGCTTCGAGGTCTCGGTCGCGTCCGATGGTCGCGAAGCGGTCGAGGCGCTCGAAGCGGCCTCGTACGACATCGTTTTCATGGACTGTCAGATGCCGAAGATGGACGGCTTCGAGGCGACGGCGCGCGTTCGCGCACTTGACGGTGCGCGCAGTGCCATCCCGATTGTTGCGATGACCGCGGATGCGATGCCCGGTGATCGCGAGCGCTGTCTCAACGCAGGGATGAGCGATTACCTCAGCAAGCCCGTGAACCTGGAGAAACTGCGGGGGGCCGCGGAGCGATGGATCTTGCTTGAAGGCGATCACCCTGCGCTTCTGCCGTCACCCAGCGACTCCGGTACCGAGGGATCAACCACCATTGCCGGTGAGGTGATTGATGCAGTCGCTGCGATCGGCACGGCAGCGTTGCGCGAGCTTGAGCAGCTTGGAGCGCTGGAAGGCGACTCGCCGACTGAGCCGGTGACCGACTTGATCGACGCTGTCCTCTCCACCGCTCCTTCACAGCTGATCGGTACGCGGGACGGTGTGACCGGCAACGACCTGGGCACCGTGGAGTACTGGCTGACGCCGTACCGCACGAGCTGCCGGCTGATTGGTGCACTCCGGTCCGAACAGCTTGCTGGTGAATTGCTTGATCTGGTGCGCTCTGGTGATTTCTTCGCCGCTGAAACGACGCTGAAAACGATTGAGCAGGACTTTCCAACGATCAAGAACGAACTCCGCATGGTCCGTGACCATGGGCAGTCGGCAGCCTAGCACTCGGTCCAGCGTCGGTTCCGTGTCAATTCGTCCGTGAGGGAGTACCAAGCATGGGTAACGTGAGTCTGATTCGGAAACACTGGGCCGCCGTTGCCATGCTCGCGGTCGGGTTGTTGGTCTCGTTTGTGGTCTTTCGCGCTACCTCCAGTTGGGAGACCGCACGAGCGGAATCCAAACTCGAGAGAGCCGCGATCCATGTGACGGACGCAGCGCAGTCCGAACTCGAGAAGCCAGAGCAAAGTCTGCGCGGCTTTCAGGGCCTGTATGCAGCCTCCACGTCTGTCGATCGGGAGGAATTCGCCGCGTATGCCCAGCACACCAGCGACAGTGGCGTACAGGCGATGGAGTGGATTCCGCGCGTCGCTGCCTCTGATCGCGAGGCCTTCGAGGCGTTGGCAATCGGCGACGGGTTCGATGACTTTGTGATTCGCGAACGCTCCGAGAACGGTGAACTGATTCGCGCGGATGGTCGCGATACCTACTATCCAGCGTTCTATCTCGAACCATTTGCAGGGAACGAGGCGGCATTTGGATTCGATCTGGGCTCGGAGTCCAATCAACGTGCGGCGCTGGAGGCTGCTCGCGATTCCGGCTCTGCTGCATCGGTGCTGGTCCAATTGGTGCAGGAACGTGGCTCGCAGACCGGAGTATTGCTGTTTATGCCGATCTATCAGACCGGTGTGGCGCCGGACACTGTTGCGGAGCGGCGAGTAGCGTTGGCGGGGTTTGTGCTCGGGGTGTATCAAGTCGGTGACCTGCTGTCGCCAGCGCTCGCGTTGGCTGAGCAAACGGGCCTCGAGTTGAGGTTGCAGGACGTCACCGATCTGGTTCCGACCGAAATCATCACCGGCATCGCTGTCGATTCAGGCTTGTCGGAAGCTAGTCACGATCTCGATGCAGAGCAATCTCGTAGGCTCCGCATCGCCGATCGAACGTGGATGCTGGCGATCTTGCACGATCACAACGCCGCTCCAATTGGACGGCCGTGGCTGTCGATCGGGACGGCTGGCGGGAGCGCGCTGATCTTTGCGCTGCTGAGCGCGTACCTCAACAGCATCTTGGGGCGAACGCGGCGTGTGGAAGAAGAGGTCCATGAACGCACCTCGGAACTGCGCGACATGGCTACGTCACACGAGCAGCTGGCGGTCTCCTTGGCCCAGCGGGAGCAACGCCTGGACGCGATCCTGAATACCGCCGCCGACCCGATCATCGGAATCTCCGAGCGCGGTGTGATCGAAAGTTTTAATCGCGCCGCCGAGCGGGAATTCGGCTATTCGGCTGATGAGGTGATCGGCCAGCGAGTTGAGATCCTGATGCCGGCTTCGATCGGCGTGTCGCATCCGCAGTCCGTCAACCAGTACGTCGAAACTGGGCGAGCCACCACTGTGGTCGGGCAGATTCGAGACGACATCGCCAAACGGAAGGACGGCAGCGAGTTTCCAATTCAACTCTCCGTCAGCGAAGTCAATGACGGAGACCGTCGGATCTTCACCGGCATCATTCGGGACATGACAGCGATCAAGGAGGCCGAGCGAGGGCTGGCCCGGCAGGCCGAAGAGTTGCGAGCCGCCAACCAAACGCTCGAACTCCACACGAATCGTTTGACCGCGATTCTGAACACCGCGGCTGACGCGATCATCGGCATCTCCGAACGAGGGATCATCGAGCACTTCAATGCTGCGGCGGTGAAGATGTTCGGCTACGAGCCCGGTGACGTCATCGGGCAGCGAGTCGAGATCCTCATGCCTGGTTCCACGGCGGAGGCTCACCCCGAATCTCTCAACCAGTACGTCAAAACAGGACGCGCCACCACCGTGGTTGGGCAAGTTCGAGATGACATCGCGCAACGGAAGGACGGTACTGAGTTCCCGATTCAGCTAGCTGTCTCTGAGGTGGTTGACGGGGAGCACCGCACGTTCACCGGCATTGTCCGTGACATGACGAGCATCAAGACAGCCGAGCGCGAACTACTCGCGCGCGAGCAGCAGCTCTCGGAACAGGCCACCAAGCTGCAGGAATCCAATACGCGGCTCGAATGGGCGGTCAGCGAAGCTGAGGAACTCGCCGAGCAAGCCAACTCTGCCGCCGCCACCAAGGCCGACTTCCTGGCGACCATGTCCCACGAGATCAGGACGCCGATGAACGGCGTGATCGGCATGACGGGATTGCTACTCGGGACTGAGCTTGACGAGGAGCAGTCTCAGTACGCCAACGCGATTCGCTCCTCTGGAGAGGCGTTACTCTCCTTGATCAACGACATCCTCGATTTCTCGAAGATCGAATCCGGGCATGTGGAGTTCGAGTCGGCGCCGTTCTCGCTGCGCGACACGATCTATGAGATCAGTGAGTTGCTGTCGCACCGCGAGGATGTCAGCGGGCTTGATCTGGTGGTTCGTTATCCCTCGCATGTGCCGCATCAGGTGGTCGGCGATGCGGGACGGCTCCGCCAGATCCTGCTGAACCTCGGCTCCAACGCGATCAAATTTACCGCTGCAGGCCACGTCGTCTTCTCTGTCGACGACATGGGTGAACGTGCGGACGGCGCCCACTACCTTCGCGTCTCCGTGAGCGACACTGGCCTCGGTATCCCGGCGGACCGGTTGGACGCGATTTTCGAGGAGTTCACTCAGGTGGATGCCTCCACGACCCGAACCCACGGAGGCACGGGCCTCGGCCTCGCCATCGTCCGTCAGATCGTCGAAGCAATGGACGGATTGCTCTCCGTGGACAGCACACTGGGTGAAGGCTCCACGTTCTCATTCGAGATTCCACTGCTGCTACAGGAGCAACAGCCGGAAGAGCTGGTACCAGCCAGTGTCGTGTCGGCACGCGTAGTGGTGGTGTCGGAAAACGACATCGCACGATCCGCGACCACTGATCAGATTGCCGCGTGGGGAATCGACGTCGAGAGTGCCGCCAGTCCAGAGGAGGCCGCGCGGCTGCTCGACGATGCCAAGGCGGCCGGCCAGCCCTTCGACATTGCGATCTGCGACTGCGCGGATGTGACAGCCGCCGCCGACAAGCTGGATCGCTTGCGTACCAGTTGCCCCCAGTTCGTCGAAACGAAGGTTGTATTGATCGTCTCTGCGGACGAGCGTGCCGGCGCCCGCCTGGCGCCGGACGTTGCCGCGGTTATCACGCGACCCCCACACCCGTCCCGGCTGATGGACGCACTGGCAACAGCGCTTGGTGCACGCCCGGCGTCCGAACTGAACGGAGAACCGTCGGAAGAAGCCCAAGCCGAAGCGTCACTCGGTGTCAGGGTGCTGGTTGCCGAAGACAACGCGGTCAACCAGCTCGTTGCTCAGCGAATGCTTGAGAAGCTCGGTTGCCGCGTCGATATCGTCGCCAACGGCCGGGAGGCGGTTGAGGCGGTCGCGTCGACCCCGTACGACATCGTGTTCATGGACTGCCAGATGCCGGAGATGGATGGCTACGAAGCCACCCATGAGATTCGCCAGGGCTCCCACCAATCCGATATTCCGATTGTGGCCATGACCGCGAACGCCATGGAAGGTGACCGGGAACGCTGTCTGGCCGCCGGCATGGATGACTACGTCGCCAAGCCGGTCACGCTCAAGGTGCTGCCGCCAGTCCTGGATCGCTGGCTCAAGCGGCACGAAGAAGAAGTTGCATAGAACGCCCGAGGAGGAACCACATGACGAACGAGCCCGGATTTGACCACGGTGCGCTCGCCGAACTGCGCGACCTTGGTGGCGACGAACTCGTCGCTGAAGTCATCACCGCCTTTCTCAGCGAAGCCGCGAGTGAAGTTGCCGCACTGCACGCCGCTGCCGCCGCGGCCGACCCGGAGGCGCTCGAACGGGTAGCCCATCGCTTCAAGTCCGCCAGTCGCGTGGTGGGGGCAATGGCCGTGTCGCGCTATGCCGAACAGCTCCAGCTGCTCGGTCGTGCCGGCTCCACCGAGGGTGCGGTCCAGATCGCTCAGGCGCTGGATGCCGAGTTCCAGCTCGCCGAGGCCGAACTGATTCCACTGCAGGAAGCCGCGTAGGCTTCTCGCTCCTCGGCGCGTCACCGCACGTTGGCCTACGCTTGTAGCTCAGCCATTGCGGCACTGGGTCGATTGCTGATCCAGCCCGCGCGGCTGTTCTTGAGATCTTCCAAGCCCGACGGCGCCCTCAGGAGGGACTCTTGATGCAGTTTGGCATCTTTTCAGTTGGCGACGTGACCACCGATCCCACCACCGGTCGCGCTCCCACAGAAGCCGAGCGGATCCAGGCGATGGTCGCCATCGCTCTGAAGGCGGAGGAAGTCGGTCTCGATGTCTTCGCCACCGGGGAACATCACAATCCGCCGTTCGTGCCCTCATCACCCACCACCATGCTCGGCTACATCGCCGCGCGGACGCAGCGGATCATTCTCTCTACCGCAACCACGCTGATCACGACGAACGATCCGGTCAAGATCGCCGAGGATTACGCGATGTTGCAGCATCTCGCCGGCGGCCGCGTCGACCTGATGCTGGGGCGCGGCAACCAGGGACCGGTCTACCCGTGGTTTGGGCAAGACATCCGCAATGGCATCCCACTCGCCATCGAGAACTACGCACTGCTGCACCGTCTCTGGCGCGAGGACGTGGTCGACTGGGAGGGCAGCTTCCGAGCGCCGCTGCAGGAATTCACCTCCACGCCGCGCCCGTTGGACGGCACGCCGCCGTTCGTCTGGCACGGTTCGATCCGCAGCCCTGAGATCGCCGACCAGGCGGCCTTCTACGGGGATGGCTTCTTTCACAACAACATCTTCTGGCCCATGGAACACACGAAGCAGATGGTGGATCTCTACCGCCAGCGCTTCGAACGCTACGGCCACGGCTCTGCCGACCAGGCGATCGTTGGTCTCGGGGGGCAGATGTTCGCGCGGCCCAACTCCCAGGACGCGGTGCGGGAGTTCCGCCCCTACTTTGACAACGCTCCGGTCTACGGCCACGGGCCATCGCTGGAGGACTTCGCGGCACAGACACCGCTCACCGTCGGCAGCCCGCAGCAGGTCATCGAACGCTACGCTGCCATGCGCGAGGCGGTGGGCGACTACCAGCGCCAGCTCTTCCTGGTGGACCACGCCGGCCTCCCGCTCCAGACCGTCCTGGAACAGATTGAGATCCTCGGCGCGGAGATCGTCCCGGCGCTACGCAACGAGCTGGCGACGAACCGCCCGCCCAACGTCCCCGATGCCCCAACACACGCCTCGCTCAGCGCCGCCGCAGACTGATCCCGCGCTCGCTCTCAGTTCCGAGGTGCCTTGCTCTCCGTCTCAGACACCATCTCGCTCAAGCGTGACATCGTCGAACGCTGCCGCGATTCGTTTGACGATCGTTGGCATCGTGGTGCGGGTGTCGAGGTCCCAGATCGACTGGTGGCGGACGAAGGCAACCGCCCAACCCCACTCCAGCATTGAGGCGATGCGGTAGTCACGTGCGGCAGCGGGCCCGTCGTAGTTCGCTCCGTTCGCGCGAAGCTGGTCGAGGTAGCTCGAGAGCAACTCCTGCTCGTGCGCGCGACGGTCCTCTGTCGATAGGGCGACGATCAGGAAGCGGGCGACATCGCGGAGCGGCGCGTCGACGCGGCTGCACTGCCAGTCGATGAGGTGGGGGCGAGCCGCCGCGGAGTCCGGGAAGATCACGTTGGCCGGGTGCGTGTCGCCGTGGATGAACGTCTGCGGCCCAGCGGCCAGCGCGGCGAGGTGCTCAGCCTCCTCGTCCGCGTAGCGACGAGTCCGTTCGGTCGCACGATCGTCGACATGCTCAGTGAGGTAGGGCGTACTACGTGATGTGGACGACTCGTGGCGTGCGAGCTCGCCAGCCGAGCCTTGCGACGCAGCTCCATTGGTCCAACGAGCAGCGTGGAGTCGGGCGAACTCCCGGAGCGCGATCTCTGCCCGGTCGGGTGAGATCCCCTGGACGAAGTCACCGGGTGCGCTCGGTGCGAGGTTTTCGAGCAGCAATACATGCGTAGCGGTCTCCTGCTCGTACGCCGCCGCGAAGCAGCGAGGCACCGAGACATCGACCCGAGGCGCAATCTCCCGATAGAACTCCACCTCCGCCGCGTAACCACGTTCGAATGCTTCGCGGCGGCGCTGGTCCTCGGCCGACCGCTTCCACAGCAGCGCAGGTGTCACGCCCGTCGTCTCGTCCTGGAATCGAGGGACGACGCGGAGCATCTCCGCAGTCAGCGAACTTGTATCGAGCGATTGAAACTCAATCGACTCTACCGCTGCGCTGAACCCGTATCGCGTCAGAATCGTGGCCAGCCACGTAGTCGTGAACTCGTCGGGTGTCGTTGGAATAACGCCGAATGGCGGATCAAGCGTTGGCAACAGATGGCTCGGCTCGCTGGTGCGTTCGTCGTTGCAGTCGTTGCTCAGGAGCGAGTGCGATCATAGCTGACCTCGATGCGTCGGATTCATAGTCGCTCCTCAGCACCGACCCAAAAGCGAATCCACCGACGCTGTCAACTGGCCGATCCGTCGCGTACACGTGGCCTGTGAGCGCGTAACGCTTACCGGCACGTGAGTGACGACGACAAGAATCACTGTTCGAGTGGTCCATTGCCAACGTCGCCGCCGCGCCCCACAAAAAACGCCGCCCGGAGGCGGCGTCTCATGCACTGAGTGGCGACCCCGAGCGGATTCGAACCGCCGATCTCCACCGTGACAGGGTGGCGTGTTGGACCGCTACACTACGGGGCCGCGTGATGCCTAACGAAGTTAAGCGCTTCCCTATGCACTGGTCAACGGAGACAATCTCAGAGGACACCCGCAACCACCGCTCCGGGAGGACCTATGCCTCGCAACCCACGCCGACAAAGCCAGCGTCGCCGCCTCCCACCGCGCCCCACCTACTCCGGCGCGCCACAGATCGAGCAGCCCGCCGCACACATCAGCCGCAGCGATGCACGGCCGCTGCGCTACGTCGAACGCGAATCCCCGCTGCTCGCCGCTGAGCTGCTCCGCGTCGCCGGCGTGACTGCCACCTGCTTCGGTCTGCTCGCCCTGCTCACCATCATCGACCGCCTCCAGTAGTCACCGAGCAGCCCTGGTGACCGCGGCTCAGCGCAGTCGCTGCCATGCCACGCTGGCTGCCACGAACCCGGTGACCGGTCCCACCAGATCGAACGACAGTAGTTGCAGGTCAAACCCGCCACCCAGGAACTGTCGGATCAGTAGCAGTACAACGATGCCGCCTACTGCGGTCACCTGCATCCCGGTCCCGCGCTTGCCACGCGTCACCCGGGTGAGTGTGGTCGCGTAGAGCGATCCAATCCCACTGCCCACGAAGAAGCCGATCAAAATTCCGAAAAACCCCAGGCGCCCCGGCGGCGCAAACAGTGCTCCAATAACGCCCATCGGGATCGCCAGAATCAGCGACGTCCCGATCGCCAGCGCGTAGTGCCTCGCGCTCAGCTCGTACATCGGCGGTCGCTTCAGCTTTGCGCAGGGCTTGCACCGCGTCCCACCCGGCGTGTGTACCAGGCAGTCCGGGCAGATCGTCGCCTCGCAGCGCCCGCAGGCCAGCGCACTTTCGGCATGCCACGACGAATTACATGTGAAGACCGAGGGCTGAATGACGGCCTCGTCGGCCTCGCTCGCCCCAGTCGATTCAGGCTCGTTCATGCTGTCAGGCTACGTCGAACGCGCATATCTCGTCGCGATCCCGCTCACGAGGATGCTCCCCCCGACGATCGCGTCCGCGGCTAGTGCGCCGTTGACGAGGCGCGGGTCTCTCGGATCACCGTCACTTTGATCTCGCCGGGGTACTGCATCGTCTCTTCGATCTTGCGTGAAACGTCCCGCGCCAGCCGTGTCGCCTCCAGGTCATCGATCGACTCCGGTCGCACGATGATCCGCACCTCGCGGCCTGCCTGAATCGCGAACGCCTCCTCCACGCCGTCGTATGAGTTCGCGATCGCCTCCAGCGCTTCCAGGCGCTTGATGTACTGATCGGCAGACTCGCGACGAGCACCGGGCCGGCTCCCGGACATCGCGTCGGCGCAGATCACGATCATCGCCTCAACGCTCTCCGGCTTTACCTCTTCGTGGTGAGCCTCAATGCAATGCACCACGTCCCGGCTCACACCGAACCGCTTGGCGATGTCCGCGCCAATCAGTGCGTGCGTGCCCTCCATCTCGCGGTCGACCGCCTTGCCCAGGTCGTGCAGCAGACCGCCCATCCGAGCGACTTC